>JAXJJE010000113.1:0-15050 GCA_036298405.1 Acutalibacteraceae bacterium | reverse complement strand
CAAAACTGAATTTAAGGAAAAAATGTATGATTTTTTAACCTGCTGTGATACAGAAAAGGACGTTAGAGATTTTTGGCAAGATAAAATAAAAAACATAAAAGCCTGGTATAAAGAACAGCAAAAGGAAGATGACCTTATTATATCTGCCTCACCTGAATTTTTGCTTGAATTACCATGCGAGATGTTAGGCATAAAATATCTTATGGCAAGCCGAGTTGACCCTAAAACTGGTAAATACACAGGCGAAAACTGCCACGGCGAAGAAAAGGTGCGAAGACTTTACGAAAAATATCCGAAAGAGACTATTATAGAAGAATTTTATTCAGACTCTTACAGCGATACTCCTCTTGCAAAGCTTGCAAAGAAAAGCTTTATGGTTAAGGGTGATGATATAAGCGATTGGATATTCAAATAAGTAACAAAATTGGAGCTTGTGTGACTGCGTAAACAGTTGCTCAAGCTCCAGTTTATTTAGTATTGATGATATTAATAAAAATTACCAGCTGTAGTTGGTGTCGTAGATTGTAACAAATTTTATATTTTCAAAATTGCCTATGGTTGTTCTGCCGGTATCAAATTCTTTAATCACGATATAATTTGTACCCACACCTGTAATCTGCCCCTGCTTTAAATGGGTTGAATTTGTACCTATTAAAAATTCAACCTCTGCCAATTTACCAACCTGTGTGCGTAAAAGGTCGTTCATATACTCGACACTATTTTTATCGTTAAGATGAGAATTTTTTATGGTTATAATTTGGGGTGTATTCATACCTTGCATACCCATATTATTCATTGGCATTAGCTGTGCGTTATTATTGGTATGCATATAGCGTTGGTTAGTCATATTATTTGTTCTGTTTGAGCTTTTATGACTATTCATCGTATTATGATTTTGAGTAGAATACATATTATGCTCGCTGTCTTGATACTGAATATCGCTACTATGCATTGGCATATCTGTATTATACGGTGTCATATTATTGCTACAGCTTTTTTCATTCTGCCAGCTTTGCATTGACACAGGCATATTCATCTCATCTATAATTTCTGATGTACTCATATTCATATTATTATGGCTTGGCATTTGATTGCTCCTATTATTTATACCATACATTGCACCTATATCTATTGGATTGTTCATTTAAAACAATACCCCCTTAATACTTTTTGAATACAGAAAAATTCAAGCTATAAAATATAAGCATACTATATACTATTCAGCATTTTATAATTAGTGAGGATTGTCTGTTTATTATTTCTTTACATAAAAAAATAGGCTAGCTATAATAAGCTAACCTACTTAAAAATCATAATATTATAATCTTACAGAGATATTTTCTTTATCAAGATATTGCTTTAATGTTGGTATCGGAATTTCTCCAAAATGGAAAAGTGAAGCTGCAAGCACAGCGTCTGCCTTGCCGTCTGTGAAGGCATCTTTAAAATGCTCTAGTGCACCTGCACCACCTGAAGCTATAACAGGTATTCCTACGCTTTCTGAAACTGCCTTTGTAAGCTCAAGGTCATATCCCTGCTTTTGTCCATCACATTCCATACTTGTTAATAGAATTTCGCCTGCTCCACGCTTTTCTGCCTCTATCGCCCACTCTACAACATCCATACCCATTGGTACTCTGCCACCGTTTATATAAACCTCCCAGCTGTTGTCTTTTCTTTTAGCGTCAATAGCTACTACAACACACTGGCTACCAAATTTATATGCAGCCTCGTTTATAAGGTCTGGACATTTTATTGCAGCAGAATTTACACTTACCTTGTCGGCACCTGCACGCAATATCTGTGTAAAATCATCAACTGTGCGTATTCCTCCACCAACTGTAAAGGGAATAAATATACTGTTGGCAACCTCGCTAACAATATCTACCATAATATTTCTTGCGTCTGATGAAGCTGTTATATCAAGCAATACAAGCTCGTCTGCACCCTGCTTGTCGTATTCAATAGCACACTGCACTGGGTCACCAGCATCTCTTAAATTCACAAAGCTTGTACCCTTTACAACTCTACCGTTTTTAACATCAAGACAAGGTATAATTCTTTTTGCGTACATTTACAGCACTTCCTTTCCGTTTGCCATATCGGCAAAGTTTCTTAAAATCTGTAAGCCAACCTTGCCACTTTTTTCAGGATGAAACTGTGTAGCCATAATATTTTTATAAGCAACTGAAGCATCTATTGTTGTGCCATATTCAGTTTGAGATGACACAATACTTTTATCTGTTGCTGTAAGGAAATACGAATGTACAAAATAAACATAAGGATTACCCTCTATACCCTTAAATAATCCATCACGCTTTTTAATATCCAATGAATTCCAGCCCATATGTGGAATTTTAAGCTTACCATTATCGTTTGGAATTTTAGTTATAGTACCATCAAGCAATGCAAGACCCTTGGCGTTAGGGCTTTCTTCACTGTTTGCAAACAACAGCTGTAAACCTAGGCAAATACCTAAAAATGGCTTACCAGTTGCAACAAACTCCTTAATCGCCTTGTCTGCACCACAGGCTGTCATACTATTCATAGCATCTTCAAACGAGCCTACACCAGGCATAATTGCACCATCTGCATTTAAAATTGTATTTATATCGTTTGTAATTTCACATTTGCAGTCAATATAATTCAAAGCCTTAACCACACTTTGAAGATTACCTGCACCATAGTCAATAATTGCAATCATCTTTATCTTCCTTTACTGATAGGTTATTTTATATAATATCACAATATGGAAAATCTTGCAATATTTATAAAGGCTATATATTAGCATAAGAAATATATTTTGTTACAAACTAATATCTGTAGAAAACTAATATAAGAGGTGTATTATGTTGAATATTCGTACTGACCTTGCACTTGAGGCTAACGAGCTAGCTGGTAGCAATTGCAGTGGTGTAAAGCTAAGCTCACAAAGCTTTTCTAATATGACAGTAACTAAGATTAATGTGACAACACAAGAGGCAGCTAAAGAGCTTGGAAAACCGATTGGAACATATATAACTATTGAATTTCCAAATCTTACAGACAGCTTTACACATACTGATGACAGACTTGTTATTATAGGAGAATATATACGAGAGCTTTTACCAGAAAGTGGTACGGTTTTAGTAGTAGGACTAGGAAATCTAAATATTACACCCGACGCACTAGGGCCTAAAAGCACTAATAAAATTTTAGCTACACGACACATTACAGGTCAAATGGCTAAAGAAACTGGCCTTGATAAGCTAAGAAGTGTAGCTGTAATATCACCAGGGGTTCTAGGTCAAACAGGTGTAGAAACTGGTGAGCTTGTGCTGAGTATCACTAAAAAAATAAAGCCAAAGGCTATTATAGCAATAGATGCACTGGCTTCCAGACGAGTTGAAAGACTTGGGTGTACTCTGCAAATTTCAGACACTGGTATCTCTCCTGGTGCTGGTGTGGGTAATAATCGCTTTGAAATCAACAAGGCTACTACGGGTATACCTGTGATTGCACTTGGTATACCAACAGTAGTTGATGTTATGACACTTATAAGAGATATTGCACCTGAATATATATTTGAAAACGAAATTAAAGAAAGCTTTTACCCAGATGGCAGAACAATGGTTGTAACACCCAGAGAAATAGATCAGCTTATTGACAGAGGTGCTCAGCTAATCAGTATGGCTGTAAACAGTGCACTGCACAAAAGCTTTAATTTATCAGACCTTGTTTCGCTTATTGGGTAGCTTATATATAATATTTATAAGTAAGAATATATCAATAAAAGTGTGTAATTTCAATTTGCAAGAAACGTAAATTTTTAATTCATTTTCTTTTACAGAAATTTTCTGTTTTAGAAATTTTTTTCGACATAAATGTTGATTATTGAAAATCCTTATGTTATAATTTAAGCATAAACTAGGTATCTTATTGTACAGTATTGTGCAATTTAGAAAGGATGAATATTTCAAATGACCGGTAGAAATTTCAATAATATCTATAAAAGAGATTATAACTTCACAATACCACTAGAAATTGAAGATTGCGAGCTTTTAGGTAACGACTTCATTATGCCTCACCATCATATTGAAATGGAAATTCATTATATAACTGACGGTAGTTGTGATTATTACATTGACGGTAAGAAAAACAGTGCTGAAACAGGTGATATTGTATATATCAAGCCTGACACAGTACATTCTGTTTATAAGTCTTGTTCTGTTTTAAAATATCGTTCTTATGCATTTTTACCTAATCTGTTATATTCTGAGAATGTTGGTTGTTCTACAGAAAAGTATTTTAAGCCTTTAAAGCAAGGTGACTATGAGGTTACTTGTGTTATCAAAAAGGATGACCCTGTATATGAGGAATTAAAGCTATACTTAGATCAAATTCAAGAGCTAGCAAATAAAAAAGAATTTTTGTATGAGCTTGAAATAAAAATCACTCTGCTTAGATATTTCTTAACCTTATATAAATGTGGTCACATAATTAAACGAAGCAACAGAGAAAAGTCAAAATATAAGAGTGAAAACGCAATTTGCAGTGCAATTGATTTTATTGATCAAAACTATAATAAATCTCTTACAATTGACGAAATTGCTGAGTATGTTGGCATTAGTAGTAGCCACTTTATGAAGCTATTCAGAGAGTATACACATACAACCTGCATAAGCTATATAAACAAGTGTCGTTTAAACAAGGCAGTTGAGCTGCTTGAAACCACACGCTACAATATTCTTGACGTTGCAACAGCTGTTGGATATAATAATATTTCTTTATTTAATAGAGATTTTAAGAAAATTTATGGCACAACACCAAAAGAGATACGAAAAAACGCTAAGCTAGAAGAAAAGCTTAGCAAAAAGCGTATTCCTACATTGTAATTTTATAATTTTTATATGAAGGGCTGTAATGAACAGCCTTTCTTTTTTTACAGATTTTTTAGAAAATTTATTAAAATTTTGTAAAACCCTTTTACAAAATATATAAATGTAGTATAATTAATTTATATCTATACTTCCTATTATAAGGAGTGAATACAATGAATGAAGAAAACAAAAAAACAAAGGTCAGATTAAAAATATGTGGTAGTCAATTTTTAATAACTGCTGATGAAAGCGAACAATATATTCAAAAAATCGCAAAAATGGTGGACGAGCAGATTAAGTATTTAGACAACAGCGACCCTAAGCTATCTTTACAGATGGCTACAATCGTTGCTGCACTTAATTATTGTGACCAGCTTGAGAAAGAACGAATAATAACAAGAGAGCTTATTAAAAAAGCTGATGATTGCGAGAGTATTGCGAAAGATGCTACACTTCGCATTAACCGACTATTAATAGAAAATGCTCAGCTAAAGGAAGAAAAGGCAGGCTTGCACAAGGTTATATCTGAGCTTAAAGCAGGTAATACAATCAGCAGCACAGCTTCACCATCTGCTGTAAACAAAAAGTCTGTAGCTAACAAAAAAATAACACCATCTAAGTTAAATAGTATTAATAATACTAACTCAGCAGAAACTGTTACTGATGAAGAATTTTTTAATATGCTTGACGGAGAGAATTATTAATTATGAAAAGCTTTGAAATTTTAGCACCCGCTGGTTCTATGGAAGCATTAATTGCAGCTGTAAGGTCGGGTGCTAATGCTGTTTATATAGGAACTACACAATTTGGTGCAAGAGCATCAGCAAAGAACTTTGATTTAGAGGCACTGAAAGAGGCTATAGAGTTTTGTCACAACAGAGGTGTTAAGCTTTATTTAACAATGAACACCCTTATCACAGACAACGAGCTACCGGTAGCCTTATCTATAGCACAGCGTGCCTATGAATTAAATATAGATGCCATTATTGTGCAGGATGTTGGATTTGGTGCGTTGCTACGTAAATCAATGCCCGATTTACATTTACATGGCTCTACTCAAATGAGTATACACACCCCACAAGGAGCTAAGCTTTTGTATGAGCTTGGCTTTACAAGGGTTGTGCTTGCCAGAGAAATGACCAAAAATGAAATCGCAGAGGTTGCAAAGACTTGCCCTATTGAGCTTGAGGTGTTTGTTCACGGTGCGTTATGTATGAGTGTATCAGGACAATGCTATTTTAGCTCTTTACTTGGCAGTAGAAGTGGCAACCGTGGACAATGTGCTCAAACCTGTCGCTTACCTTTTATGGTTGAAAATGGAACAGGCAATGACCTTAGCCTGAAGGATATGTCTATTCTTGAAAATCTAAAAGAGCTTAGTGATATTGGTGTAATCTCTGCTAAAATAGAAGGCAGACTAAAAAGACCAGAATATGTAGCTAGTGCAGTAAATGTTGCAAGACAATATTATGATTATGGTACTGCAAGCGAAGAAAGCTGTAATCAGCTTAAAAGCGTTTTTTCACGCTCGGGCTTTACAGATGGTTATTACACTGGTAATCGTGGTGCAATAATGTTTGGTACAAGACAAAAGGACGATGTTATTGCTGCAACACCTAAGATATTAAATCAAATTCATTCTATCTATAAAAACGAGTATCAGCATATCGGTATAGCTATGCAAATTACATTAAACGAAAATTCACCAGTAAAGCTTGTTGTTACAGCTAAAAATGGTACTACTGTAACTGTTTTTTCATCAGAGCCTGTACAAACTGCAATTAACAAGCCTTTAGATAAAGAAAGAGTGACTGTACAGCTTTCAAAAACTGGTGGCACACCATACTTGGTTAATAGTGTAGATTGCGAAATTGACGATAATGTTACTGTTCCAATGTCTGTTTTAAATAATTTGCGTAGAGAAGCTTTGGCTCTGCTTACAGGCGAGCTTGCAAAAAAAGAGATTGTACCCTTTAAGGCAGTTACTCCTACAATAACTAACACCAGACTACAAAAAGAGAATGTACCTTTAAGAGCAGTATTTACAGATTGGGATATTCCTAATGAGTTTGCTGAATGTGAGCTTGTTTTTATTCCTGAAACCACACCTGCTGATAAAATCAAAGAATTATCAGCACAAGGCTTTAACCTTGGTATTGAAATATTTGCTGGTATGTTTTCTCGAGAAGAACAGATAAGAGCTAACCTTAAAAAAGCAAAAGAAAATGGTATTACACACGCATTAGTAAATAATCTTGGTGCAATACCTTTATGTAAAGAATTTGGCTTTATAATTCACGGTGGTTTCAGACTTAATGTAATGAACAGCGAATCTGTAGCCTTCTTTAAAAATATAGGATTAGCAGATTTAACAGTCTCGTTTGAGCTTACCTTGCAACAGATTAATGCATTAGGAGGTAATGCAAAAATAGGTGCTATTATCTATGGCAAATTACCACTTATGCTAACACGTAATTGTCCTGGTGTTAATTCTGCCAGCAAAGGCTGTACTGAATGTGGCAAGCTGGGATATATAACTGACAGAAAGGATATTAGCTTCCCTTATAAATGCAGTGGTGGTTGTACACAGATATATAATAGCGTACCACTATATATGGCTGACAGATTAAGAGAAATCACCAGCACAGACTTTAACATTATGCTTTTCACAACAGAAAACACTGAAGAAAAGCTATATGCTTTAAGCTGTGTAAAAGCTAAAAGCAAAATTAATGGTGGTCACACACGAGGCTTATATTATAAGGGTGTACTATAAAAAGGATTTTTATTATGGAACTTAAAATTAAAAAATTAAATAATAATGCCATTGTACCTTGCAAAGCAACAGAAGGCTCGGCAGGAATGGATTTATACGCATGCATTGACACACCTATAACCATAAAACCATTTGAGCGTGCATTAATTCCCACAGGAATTGCAGCTGCATTACCAAGTAACGACTATGCAATTTTCTTATTTGCAAGAAGTGGCTTAGGCATAAAGTATGGTATAGCACTTGCAAATGGTGTTGGTGTAGTAGACAGCGATTACCGTGGTGAAATTTGCGTAGGCTTGCAAAATTCAAGCAATACAAGCTACACTATAAACCCCAACGACAGAATAGCACAAATGGTTGTTATGCCTGTATGTTCACCAGAAATTATAGTAGTAAACCAACTAGACGAAACCGAACGTAACGCTGGTGGATTTGGTTCTACAGGAAAATAGTATTTTATACTCTTTCATTTCTAAACAGTTGATAAGATTTTTTTATCTGACGAATAGCATACCACAGCAAGGCTATAAATTCAGGTAAAAAACATATTTAAAAGATGTCTGCTTGTTAGAGTTGAAAAAGTATTATACAAAACAACAAAAAAGCAACACTCCAGTTGAGAAGTGTTGCTTTTTGTTATTTAAAAATTGTCATTATATTCTGATATATCTATCTCTGATGTATCATAGGTAAATTTTGTTCTTTGACTATGTCCATTATTATTGCTTCTTTTATTTTTCTTATTAACATTGTAAACATCTACTTTTGCCAGCTTTCTGCTTCTGATTGAAGTAGAAATAAGATAAATCATCAGCATAAAGGATGTTGCAACAAAAACTATTCCAAAAATCAAAAACAATATTGAAAGGTTACTATTTTCTTCTGATGTATTATCTTTAATAAAGCTAAAATCGCTTACATCACCTACTGATGTTTTATCAAAATTAAGCTTAATATCGTTCCAGTCTTCACTACTAAGAGTAACCTTGTCACTACCATTACTATTATACATATCAACCATAGGAGTATCTGTATCTACTGTTGCTGAATAATCTGTAGCTCTTTCGAAATCATCAAATGACATACCATAATAATCATAGTTTGAATATCTATAATCTGAATAGTATGTATCGTCGTATGAATAATAGTAGTCATCATTTGTATCATAATCTGTGCCATAGTCGCTATCATAGCTACCATCGCCAACATCGCTATTTGTACCTTCATCTGGGATATCTGTATTAGATGAGTTACCTGAATCACCCGAATCATCAACAGAACCATTATCAGGGTCTTGGTATGGTTCGTCAGGAACAACCTCTACTGGAGGTACATCCTCTATAACAGGTGGTGCTGGTGGTATTTCTCCTGTGTTACCATTATCAGTTGTATAATCGTTGTCTGTTACTGGTGTGTCAAGCTCATCTGCATATACTGTTACAGCAGAAAATGCACCAATCATAGATACAGCAAGCAATGCAGAAACAAGCTTTTTGCTAAAAATACTCATATTAAAGCTCCATTCTAAATTACAATTTAATTTACATATAAAATAAACCATAATTATATTATCACAGCAATATAGTTTTTTCAACCACTATGTAATAAATTCACAATTTGCACATAGTTAAGATAAAAAAAATTAAATTATTTTATCACCTTATATCATTTAATATTTTTACCATATCACCCTGCTATATCCATTTTACAAATCCTGTACTACTTTCAACAGCATTAACAGCTTCACCTAATTCCTTAAATTGTCCCATACCAGTATTGATTCTACCTTTATTTATCATATCTTCAAACCAAACAGCATAGCAAACCATTTTTATATCGTTACAAATTTCGTCATTATCCTCGTAATCAGCCGTACCATTGAAAGTATCACTTGTACAAATAAAAACTCTGTACTCCTTTATACCATATCTGCATATTCCAACCTTTACAATCATCAACTCTATATCTTTTATATTCATAGAAAACTCCAGAAAGTAAATTTATACAAGCTGTGTTGAAATATCCAGAGCTGTTTTTACAAGATAGGTTGCACCTGCATTTGTAAGCTCTTCTTCACTTCCATAGCCATAAAGCACACCCATACTGTCTATACCGATTTGTTTACCACCGATTACATCGTGCTCTCTGTCGCCTACAATTATCACCTTTGACAAATCTGTAATATTACACTCATTCAGAGCGTAGCTTATAACATCGGCTTTAGCTGTGCGTGTACCGTCCATATTTGCACCTGCTATCAGTGCAAAATATTTTGCTATATCTGAAAATTCTAATATTTGCTTTGCAAAACACTCTGGCTTTGAGGTTGTAACTATAAGGGTTTTACCTGCTGTGTACAAATCTTCTAAGGTGGTTTTTATACCGTCATAGAGCGTTACCTCGAATACACCTTTTTCTCTGTAATATTCACGGTAATATTCAACTGCCTGCATAGCCTTTTCTGGTGAAAAGTTGTAAAACATTTCGAATGATTTGTGAAGTGGTGGACCTACAAATTTATAAAGAGATGCTTTATCATCTACCTTTATTCCAAATTTTTCAAGTGCATAGATTACAGAGTTTACTATACCTAAGCCTGATTCAACTAAGGTTCCGTCAAGGTCGAATAAAATTACATCATAGCTTTTCATTAAATTTCTCTCCTAATAATTATGCTAATATCAGACTGAGTAAAACCAATCTGATATTAGCATTTAAACACATAAATTATACTGTCATTTCTTCTAATAGCTGTACTGATTTTTTTGAGCAGAAGATAGCTATAACAACAGTAGCAGCTGCTAAAACAGCAATAACTACAGGAATAAGCATAAATTCAGCCAAGAAGAAATATAACAACGCAAATACTACACCAACACCAATTGCAACTGCCATATGAAAGAATGTACTCATATTACCACGAAGTGCAGAAAGCTCATCGTCCCATACTAGCTTTGGATGCATAGAGTCGAATAGTATTCCAAGATAAACTGTAGCAACTACAGCTAAAACCGAACCTATAACACAAGCAAGTGTAAGCCACAAGCCACTATTAATTGCTACACAGCAAAGAATTACACCTATTACAGTTGTAGGCACTGTAAAGATAAGTGATGTTATAACCTTTGCGTTTATCTGTGTTTTATATGGCACAGGAATATATTTAAGTAAATCTGCGTGATTACCCTCTCTTGTAAAGGATGAAGCCGAAAGTCCACTCATTGCTGTAAGCAGACAGCTTAAAATTACAATTGCAAAAAAGACAAGTACATCTGGGCATTTTTGCTCGTTTACAAGTGCTTTAACAGAATCGCTGCCTGTAAACAGAATTATCATACCACCTATTGGCAATATAAGTGTAGGAATAATGCAGTTCACTATATATGTAGGTGTACGCAAAAGTGTTTTTATATCTCTTAACAAGCACGCTGTAAAAAAGCTGTAGGTACGGCTACTCTTTTTATCAGCCTTTGCCATTCGTTTACCTGCTGACAAAACAGCTGTAACACCATTCATATATAATACTGATGACACAGCATATAGCACTAGCATCATAACAATATGAACTACCACAAATAAAAGTAACAGCAATATACTTTGCTGGCTTATAGCGTAGCATAGAATTGGTACTGTAAAGAAGACGTACTTCATAATATCCATAAATGCGTTTGTACCATCTGCAAGGCTATATATAAAGCCCTCTGCTGTTATGTCCTCAAGCTGTAAAAGTGAAATTACAAATATGGCTACAAATACAAGTCCACACATAGCAGAAACCATATTTACACTTTTAAAGGAATGTACTCTTTTAGCCAGACTCATAAAAATCATAGAGAATAGTGCACAGTAGAATAATGGTAATATTGGTAAAAGTATAACACCAATTATTCCACTTATTACACCTATAATAGATAAGCCAGAAGAAATCATATATCCAACAAGTATGCCTATAACAACAAGAAACTCCATTACACTTTCCTGCATATAGCCAACTATGAATTTAGACATACAAATTTCGTTTGGTTTAAACGGATACGGAAGTAATCTTGATAGGTCTGACGAGAAAAACAGCCAGCCACAGATTACATTAATGCCAAATACTCCACCGAAAACACTGATAAAGTACATTATAAGCTGTGCAGCCTCTGTACCATCACCCTCAAGAATTATTACTGCGTCGGTAAGAATTTTTGTAAAGTAGCCCACTAAAATGCCACAACCAATCATTATGGCACTACCAATAATCATTATAGCTATTTTTAAAGCTCTGAATTTAAAAGGGTCGTTGTCGGCTGTGGTATTTTTTAGTAAAGCCTTTGTAAGAAAATTAATACGATTTAAGCTTTTAGTCATTGCTATCACCTACTATATTTAGGTAGCTGTCTTCCAATGATAAACCACCATACTTTTTCTTTAGGTTTTCTACTGTATCAAAGCAAACTACCTTACCCTTACGAATAATAATAACCTTGTCGCAAAGCTCTTCGGCTGTGTCTAGTACGTGAGTTGAGAAAAATACGCAATTGCCGTTGTCTGCGTGCTCTCGTATCATCTTTTTTAATCTGTATGCAGATTGAGGGTCAAGACCTGTCATAGGTTCGTCCAAAATCCACACTGGTGGGTTATGTATTAATGCACCTGTTACCATTATTTTTTGTCTTGTACCGTGTGAGCAAGAGTCTAGACGATTTGGTAAAACGTGCTCTATCTCGAAGCGTTTTGTTAATCTTTCGATATTCTCATCTCGTGTATCCTTATCTATTTCGTAAACATCTGCCAAAAATTCAAGATATTCACGACAGGTAAGTCTTAGCATAAAGTCTGGATTATCGGCTGTATAGCCAATACACTTTTTAGCCTCTACTCCCTTACCTACCCTATTACCACACACGGTAATTTCTCCTGAGGTTGCCTGCAGGATACCTGTAAGACATTTAATAACAGTTGTTTTACCGGCACCATTGTCACCCACAAAGCCGATAACCTCACCTTTGTTTGCGTGAAAGCTGATGTTATCTACAGCCTTAAAATCCTTACCATACACCTTGGTAAGCTTGTCCACTTTAATTAAATGCTCTCCCATTTTCCTTCCTCCCATTTTTAATAATTTAATTTATTATTTCAAAAAACTCATCATAGCTGTGAATAATATAATCACACAGGCTATGACTTTTAACCTTACAATGAGGGTCGAATAAACAGGTTTTAATACCTGCATTTTTACCACCCTGCATATCAGAGGTTAATGAGTCTCCTAAAATTATCACCTTGTTTTTATCTGTAATATTAAGCCTTTTGAAAATAAATTCAAAATATTCCTTTTCGGGCTTATTACAGCCTACATTTTCGGATATAAAAATTCCGTGTACAGCTTTATCAAGTCCACTTACCTTAAACCTGTTATTTTGTGTTTTTGCAAGTCCATTAGTTGTTATATAAACCTTTGCTATTGCTGTAAGCCTTTTAAGAAAATCAAGTGCTCCGTCAAAAAGATAGCCACACTGTGAAAGATTACTTATATAGATATCGTTTACTTCATCTAAAGGTATTTTGACTGTAATATTTGCTTTATCAAAAAAGGTTTTAAAGCGTTGAACCTTCATCTCATCTCGTGTAATTTGATTACACTCGTAAGCAGTCCAAGCCTTTTGATTTTCTTCTCTGTAAATTTTGCTGTATTGTGGGTTCCATTCTATACCAAGTGTAAGCAGAGTATTTTTTAAAGACTCCTTCTCACCCCTGTGAAAATCAAAAAGAGTTTCGTCAGCATCTACAAATACAGTTGTAAAGCTACGCAAAGGCTTTACCCTCCTCGTTATATACATCAAGTCTTGTAACATCGGCATCTACTGTAATATTATTTTCTTTTTCGAGTGCGTTTATCAACAACATAGGGTTAATATTATTTACGCTGCCAGCTGGTAGGGTGATTATAAAGCTTACATAATCATCGCACTTTTCGAGTGTATATTCGCCTATATGTGGCTTTAAATCAATAACCTTTGTGTTTTTTTTGCTGAACTTTTCTATCTCTATGCTATCCTTTGAAAGTAGCTCTCTGAACATAAAGAAAAGCTCTTCTGGTGTTGTATCGTCTGAGGTAAGCTTTATATCAAACTTACCAAAGGCAATTTTGCCAGGCTTCATTACAGGCTCGGTTATTTTGTAAACCTCTATACCATCTGGCAATCCGTTGTTAAGCTTTTCGATAACCTCGCTGTATGGAATATCCTCAAGCAAACGCATATCCATTGCTTCCTTTTCGCCTCTAAAACCAAGCGACAAAGGTAGTGCAAAGGTAATAAAAGGATGTGGGTTAAAGCCCTCTGTGTGCCATATTGGTAGCTTGCTGTGCTGTAATGCACGTGTCATTACTCGGTTAAGGTCAAGGTGCGAAATATAGCGTGTTGCACCGTCCTTTTTAAACCATACTCTTACATTTTTCAACGCAAACACCACCCTTCCATTTATTTGCACCACAATTACTGCACTTTTGACGGCAGTTAAAGGTAGTGTCGGCATTGTATGCCTTTTTACATTCGTTAATTAAGAACTCCTTAGAAACACCATAGTCGATATGGTCCCAAGGCAGAACCTCGTCAAAGCTTCTTCTGCGATTCGCATAAAATGCTGGGTCTATGCCACATTCCTCAAACAGCTGTAGCCAATTATCAAGGTTGAAGCAATCACTCCAGCCGTCAAAGTGGAAGCCCTTTTTATGTGCAAGCTCCATAACCTTGCATAGACGTCTGTCACCTCTTGCAAAAACAGCCTCTAAAAAGCTTGTGCTTGAGTCGTGGTAGTTATAGGTAATTTTCTTTGTTTTTATGCTATCCTTTACAAGCTGTTGCTTAGCCTTTAGCGAGTTCTCTGTATCCTGTGGTTCCCACTGGAATGGTGTAAAAGGCTTTGGTACAAAGCTTGATGTACTGAGTGTAACGCTTACACCCTTACCCTTTGGTCGATTTTCACAGCTGTAGTATGCATTAACTACCTTTTGACCCAAATCTGCAATGCCTGCTACATCCTCGTCGGTTTCGGTTGGTAGGCCAATCATAAAGTAAAGCTTAACCTTTGTCCAACCACCGTTAAATGCTTTTGAGCAGGTTTGCATAAGCTCGTCCTCTAAAACATTTTTATTTATAACATCACGCAAACGCTGTGTGCCAGCCTCTGGTGCAAAGGTTAAGCCACTTTTGCGTACTGTTTTTATTTTTGATATAATTTCATCGTTAAAGCCGTCTACTCGTAATGATGGTAATGAAATACTGACCTTTTCATCCTTTGACCAATCTGTAAGCTTTGTAAGCAGCTCTTCGATTTTTGTATAATCACTTGAGCTTAATGATGACAGCGAAACCTCGTCGTAGCCTGTGTTATTACAAAGTGTATGGCATTGGCTGTTTATAACCTCT
>JAXJJE010000112.1:0-1986 GCA_036298405.1 Acutalibacteraceae bacterium | reverse complement strand
GAGCAGGTTTCGGATAAAATCATAATTATTCCACGTATTTATACAAACAAACCAAGAACAACTGGTCAGGGTTACAAGGGAATGCTACATCAACCCGACCCTGATGCAAAGCCAGATATGTATAAGGGAATTATTTCAATTCGAGAATTACATTTAGCTGCACTTCGAGATTACGATTTTTCTTGTGCTGACGAAATGCTTTATCCTGAAAATCATCGTTATCTTTCTGACCTGCTTTCTTATGTGGCTATTGGTGCACGTTCGGTAGAAAATCAACAGCACAGATTAACTGCAAGTGGTCTTGATATTCCTGTTGGTATGAAAAATCCTACCAGTGGTGATCTTAGTGTTATGATGAACGCTATAATTGCTGCACAGTCAAAGCACACTTTCCTTTATCGTGGATGGGAGGTTGAAAGTGAAGGTAACCCATGGGCACATTCTATTCTTCGTGGCTATATTAACTATGCAGGAAAAAGCACCTCGAACTACCATTACGAGGACCTTGTTCAGGTTAGCGAATTGTATTCAAAGCTAGGGCTTGCAAATCCTTCTGTTATAGTAGATACAAACCATAATAACTCAGGTAAAAAATATCTGGAGCAGGTGCGTATTGCAAAGGATATTGTTCACAGCCGTAATGAAAATAATGATATTAAAAGACTTGTTAAAGGACTGATGATTGAAAGCTATCTTGAGGATGGTACACAGGGCATAGGTGAGCATGTATACGGCAAATCTATTACAGATCCATGCCTTGGTTGGGAAAAAACAGAAAGACTTATTCTTGATATTGCAGATAAGCTTTGATTTGAAGTATTCTGATTATAAATCTATCCTGATAGTAAACGTAATTTAAAATACAGACTGTTTGGTCTTTATACTAAACTATATTATAAAAGTAGACATCTTTGAAGCAGATTTTTTATCTGATAAATATCATACCATAGCATGGTTATGAATTCAGGTGAAAAATATGCCAAAAAGATGTCTATTTGTTATAAGCCTAAAAAATATTAAATAAGGAAAATATGACAAAAGTCATATTCAAAATATATCTTTTTTCACTATCATCTCTTTACAAAAATTGTTATAATATCAGTGTACTAAGAAATAATCAACGAGGGAGAGAGAAAAATGCAGGATATTATCTTAAAGACAACTGATTTAACTAAGAAATATAACAATAAAACAGTGGTTGATAACTTGAACATTGAAATTCGCAGAGGAGAAATTTTTGGCTTGTTAGGGCCAAACGGTGCAGGTAAAAGTACCACTATGAATATGATTTGTTCAATTGTACGCCCTACAGCAGGCGAAATCGAATTGCTTGGTAAAAATCCTTGGAAACAGAAAAAAGAGGTGATTCATAAAATAGGTTATATTCCACAGGAGCTTGCGATTCATGGTAACCTAAAGGCGTGGGAAAATGTAGAGTTGTTTACTTCTCTGTATGGAATAAAAGGAAAAGCATTAAAAAAATCTATTGATGATTCTTTGGAATATGTAGGTTTGCTTGAGCGTAAGCAGGAATTTGCCAAGAATTTTTCTGGTGGAATGAAAAGAAGATTAAATATAGCCTGTGCACTTGGTCATAATCCAGAGCTTTTAATATTTGATGAGCCAACTGTAGGTATTGACCCTCAGTCCAGAAATTTTATTTTAGATAAAATTAAGGAGTCAAACGCTAAGGGTGCTACAGTTATATATACAAGCCATTATATGGAAGAGGTAGAAGCAATCTGCACAAGAATTGCAATTATGGATAACGGAAAAATCATTGCTTGTGGAACTAGTCAGGAATTAAAAAAGCTTGTTAACAATGGTGATGAAAATATCACATTGGAAGAAGTATTTTTGACACTTACAGGTAAGAAATTGAGAGATTACGCAGAATAATGGGGGATAAAGATGATTCGTTATTTGATAAAAAATAATTTCAAGCTTATGTTTCGTAACACATGGAGTGTTGTGGTTATGTTACTG
>JAXJJE010000111.1:0-8042 GCA_036298405.1 Acutalibacteraceae bacterium | reverse complement strand
AGTCTGAACGCAGAGCCCATAGTACCACGCAATACCTTTGGCGAGTAAATATCACAGCAATTATCTGTAAGTATAACACCCTTTACACCTAAAGCCTCTGCTGTACGCAGTATTGTACCCATATTAGACGGGTCTTGTATATGCTCTAGTGCCAGGTATACGCCACTTGAAGCTATATTTAATTTTTTAGCCTCTAGCTTGCACACGCAAAGTATACCCTGTGGGGTTTTTGTGTCTGAAATTTGAGAAAACAGCTTGTCTGAAAACAGAAAGGTGCTTTCGCAAACCTCTACAATTTGTTTAACCTGTTCGCTGTATTTGTTAAATGCTGTTTCTGAAAATACAGCTGTTTTTATTTTTACACCACTTTCAACAGCATCTGTGCACAATCTTACGCCCTCTATTACAAATTCTTTGTTTTCGTTGCGATAAGATGTGCTTTTAACCAGCTTTGCAATATGCTTTACGGTGCCATTATCTTTACTTGTAATATGCTGCATAAACTCACCTCAAAATTTTTTAGAGTACGAAAAAGCGTTTGGGAGATTGCTCTCCCAAACGCACTACAGCTTTTATATTAAGCGTTCAAAGCCTGCTCAACTAGCTTTGTGAATGCAGCAGGGTCAGCAATTGCAATTTCAGAAAGCATCTTTCTGTTAAGTGTAATGCCAGCCTTCTTTAGACCGTTCATAAATGTTGAGTAGTTTGTGCCGTTGCTCTTGCAAGCAGCTGAAATACGAGTAATCCATAGTCTACGGAAATCTCTCTTTCTGTGCTTACGGCCGATATATGCATAGTTGCCACTCTTCATTACAGCCTGCTTAGCCATTTTGAAGTGTCTGCTCTTTGAACCCCAGTAACCTTTAGCTAGTTTTAAAACTTTCTTTCTTCTCTTGCGAGTCATCATCGCACCTTTAACTCGTGCCATATTCTTTTACCTCCGTAATGGTTATTTATTTTAGCGTTATTTTCGTAAATTATTTGTAAGGGATTAGCTTCTTTAGCTGTGCTACATTTGTCTTGTCTGCAGCAACGCTCTTTCTTAGACCTCTCTTACGCTTTGTTGTCTTCTTACTGCTGTTTAGAATGTGACGCTTGTTAGCGTGTGCACGCATAACCTTACCGTTTTTAGAAATCTTAAAACGCTTTTTTGCACCACTGTGTGTTTTAATCTTTGGCATAATATTATCCTCCTTAGTTTATCCTATTATTTTGCTGATTTTGGAGCAAGGAACATCAGCATATTGCGTCCTTCCAGCTTTGCTGGTTTCTCTACAACTGCTACCTCGTCCATAGCCTGTGCAAATCTGTCCATGTTTTCTTGGCCGATTTCTGGGTGTCCCATCTCTCTGCCACGGAAACGAATAGAAACCTTTACCTTGTTGCCACTTTTTATAAACTTAGTAGCCTGATTAACCTTTGTGTTAAAATCGTGTGTGTCGATGTTTAGTGAAAGTCTGATTTCCTTTACATCAATTACACGCTGGTTTTTCTTGGCTTCCTTTTCACGCTTTGCTTGTTCAAAGCGATATTTACCGTAATCCATTACCTTACATACAGGTGGCTTTGCCTGAGGCGCAATCTTAACCAAATCAAGATTTTGCGACTCTGCAATTTCTAAAGCCTTAACAGCAGACATAAGCCCAAGCTGAGAACCGTCTGAGTTGATTACTCTAATTTCCTTATCACGAATTTCATCGTTGATCTGTAGTTCCTTGTTGCTAATTGGTAAGCACCTCCAAAATATTGTAAGAAATAAAAAAGCAGACAGATACAATCCGTCTGCAATCAAACACAATAATACACCTTTAGTGTAGTAAGCTTTTAAATGATTGACCCATGCAAGACGGAACCTCATAGGTGAAAGCATATCTGCTTTTCTTTATTTTCCTAACAGATTATAACAAACATAAAAGCATATGTCAAGCATTTTACTTATTTTTATTATTTTATTTTTATTAAACACTTTGAATTTCTTTTGTAACGATATATTCCAGAGCTCCACAGTAAATTGAAAATGCCATTTGCTTTTGATATTCCTCTGCTTTTAGCTTTTCAAGCTCTGCTTTGTTCGACAAAAAGCCACACTCTACAATTACTGACGGCTGTGTGGCATTATAAAGAAGATAAATATCTTTAGTTGCCCGTTTGTTCTCTCGTGTGTTTTCAGGCTGAAGCATATTTACAACAGACAATCTTATATTTTCGGCAAGCCTTTCGCTTTGGTCTGAATTTGGCGAATAAAAAACCTGCGTACCACTATATTTTTCTTGCTCAAATTTATTCTGATGTATGCTGATGACTATTGAATTTTTATTGCTGTTGAATATTTTAAGCCTGTTGTGCATATCCGAAACCTTTTTCGATTTTAGTGTTGTACAACCGTCATCATAAATTGCAACATCATCATTGCGTGTCATTACTGTTTTAAAGCCACCACTTATAAAAAAGCTGTTCAGATATTTTGCAACTTGAAGGTTTATGTCCTTTTCATTTGTACCGTCAACAGCAGAAGCTCCTCCGTCTTCTCCTCCGTGACCAGCGTCTATTACTATAACCGGTAGCTGGTTAGCTTGCGTATTGGCGTTTATATACATACCACAGCCAAACAAAAATAATATAGATAATATTATAACAGAAAATGAAATTAAAATCAATTTAACCAGCTGTTTAAAATTTAAAACCACCTTAACACCTCCTTGACTACTAAATAATTATGAGAATATTTTTACCTCTAGTACAAAATATTTAAAGAAAATTAATTATATATTTTGTAGAGAATAAAGAAGATTTATGGTATAATTATTATCTAGTTAAAAAGAAACGAGTGTGTTAATTATGGAATTTTATTCAACCGGTGCAGGTGCGTGGAGCAGTGTTTTTGCTGTGCCTGCTGATGTTGTAGATAAATATATCAAGTTTGCTGGTGCTGCACAGCTAAAGGTGCTTTTGTGGCTACTTAGAAATTCTTGCAAACGAGATAAAATAACTGCTAACGATATAGCTGCTGCACTTAATATGAACCCTATTGATGTTAAGGATTGTATGGAATTTTGGGTTAATGTTGGTTTATTTAATGTTGATAGAGATAATGTTAGTAACAATGAAGGGCAAATAATTAGCGAACCAGAAAGCATTGTAAGCGAGCAACCAACAGTGCAGTATACACCAGCACCAAGCAGTACTGTAACCGAAAAAGTGGCTGTAATAAAAAATAATATGGAAAGCTATACCCCACCAAGCAGAACTATTGCACGAGTGGAAAAGCCAGACCCTATTACAGTTGCACAGAGAATCTCTGTTGATGATGGATTTGCTATACTATTGCAAGAAACTGAGGCTATTCTTGGCAGACCACTTACTCATAACGATTCCTCTACCCTACTTATGCTACACGACAATGACGGCTTGCCTTATGAGGTAATCACAATGATTCTGTACTTTGCAAAATCAGAGAACAAAACAAAAATGAAATACATCGAAACTCTGGGCAGAGATTGGGGCGATGCCGGAATTGACACAATTGAAAAGGCCGAGGATAAAATTGCAGAAATTATGATGAGCAAGGAAGCGTGGTTTATTGTAAGTAATGCCTTTGGTCTTAAAAATGCTGGAACTCCAACTAAAAAGCAAATTGACTTTGCTGACCTTTGGGTTAACAAGTGGGGTTATGAAGAGGATATGATCAGACTAGCCTACGAAACCTGTGTAAACAGCAAGGGCGAATTTAATATGAGCTACATAAATGGTATTATCAAGAAGTGGCATACTGACGGAATTATGACAGAGCACGACCTTGCAAAGGTAAGAATGAATAATAAAGAGAATACCAAGCCAAGCAATAACACTTCTGCTAAACCTAAAGCCGACGCAGGCTCTGGCAATACATCCTATGATATAAACGCATTTAAAGACTTTGATATATTTGAATAATACAAAGGAGGCTTTACAATGGGCTATGATAAAAAAGTTTACGACGAAGCAAACAGTATAATACGAGAAAGACGAAACAACGCACTAAAAAATGCTGACATTGCAAAGCAAAAATTCTTTAAGTCTTACCCTGAAGCCGAGCTACTTGAAAAGGAGCTTTCTTCTACACTTACTAAAATAACAAAGGTTATGATAAAGGGTGGTATGGAGCTAAAGGAAGCTCTTGAAAGACTTAGAGAAGAAAATCTGGCTACACAGGCAAAGCTACGAGAAATTTATAAGCAAGCAAATATAGATGAAAAAGACCTTGAGCCTAAATATCATTGCAGCTTATGTGAAGATGTTGGAAATATAGACGGTAAAATGTGTGTGTGCTATAAACAGCTTGTAAAGGAGATTGCATGCAATAATCTTAACAGGCTTTCACCATTTAAGCTTTCTACCTTTGATACCTTTGAACTAAAATACTACAGCGATACACCTCAAAAGGATAGTAGTGTATCTGACCGAGAGCGTATGAGCAAATATTTTGAGTATTGCAAAAGCTATGCCGAAGGCTTTACGCCAGAATCAAGAAATATATTTATGCGTGGTAACACTGGCTTGGGTAAAACTCACCTTTCTCTTGCTATTGGCAGAGCAGTAATAGAAAAAGGCTTTGGTGTTATTTATTGTTCAACACCAGAGATACTTGCAAAGCTTGAAAAGGAGCATTTTGGCAAAACTAAAAGTGACGAGGATTCTGAGGAAACCTTAAAGGAATGTGACCTTTTAATCCTTGACGATTTAGGCTCAGAATTTCATACTTCATTTACTAAAAACAAAATTTACAATATAATCAACTTTAGATTAATTCATCAAAAGCCAACCATCATAAGTACAAATTTAGATTACGATGAGCTTGAGAATGCTTATTCCAAAAGACTTATTTCTCGACTTATGGGAGAATATGTAATTATGAGCTTTGTGGGTACCGACATAAGACAAGCTAAAAGACTTGAAAAATATAAATAATCACAAACAATAAAAACCCTTTGCTAATCCTACAACCGATTAGCAAAGGGTTTTTTATTAGCTGAATATTGTCATCAATAATGTACCTGCAAGCATTAAGCATAATCCAAGCATTGCTTTTTTAGACATTTTTTCTTTGAATACAAAATAAGAGAAAACAACTGCTACTAATATACTCATTTTATCTATTGGCACTACCACACTTACTATACCATTCTGAATTGCGTAGTAATAGCAAAGCCATGACGCACCTGTAGCTATACCAGAAAAAGAAATAAAAACAAGCTCTTTTTTATCTAAGGTTTTAAGTTGCTTTTGCTTACCCTGTACAAACACAATAATCCACGCCATTATAAGCACAACAACCGTACGGATTGTAGTGCCTAAATTAGACTCTACACCCGTAACACCTACCTTTGCAAGAATAGATGTAAGTGCTGCAAACACAGCAGATAAAACTGCGTATATTAGCCACGACTTCTTTTCGGCTTTTTCCTCTGTTTTCTTTTTCTCTATCATTAAGAAAATCCCAACAGCTAACAGTAATGTACCTATAAGCTTTACTACCAGATTATTTGTTTCTCCAAAAAAGATAATTGCAAGTAAAACTGTTAGTATAGTGCTTGCCTTATCTATTGGTACAACCTTGTTGACATCACCCATAGACAATGCTTTAAAATAACATATCCACGAAGCACCAGTGGCTAAGCCTGATAATATCAAAAAGATTAAAGATGTACCACTTATTTGATTTATAGTACCAAACGAACCTACAATAAATACCATAACACACGAAAAAAGAAGCACAACTGCTGTTCTAAGTGCTGTTGCCACATCGGAATCAGTTTTCCGTATACCACATTTTGCTAAAATTGCTGTTAAGCCTGCAAAAACAGCAGATAACACAGCCATAATAAGCCAATCCAAAACAATCTCTCCTTATTTTTTGCTAATTTTAACCATTATAGCATTTATTTTTAATTATGTAAAATTTATTTGCTACAAAAAACCCCGAAGAGTATAATCTTCGAGGTTAAATATAACTATTTAATTATATACAATAGATTACATATAACAGAAATACTGTCCACTCTCTACTGCGTGTACACCAGAGCCCTGTACAAAGCCTGCCTGGAATACTACATTGTCTGGTAATATTCTATAGCCATCAAGTAGCTTTTCTGCGTTTGCATAGCATCTTTCTATAGCTGATTTTGTAATTGGGTCTGTTGCATTTGGAATTGATACACCGTTCCAATACATTGTGCCATAGGCATATTTGCTTGTAATTACACCTCTGATTGTATCTGGGAACTGATTTGACTTAACTCGGTTAAGCACTACATTACCAACCATTAGCTGTAGGTTATCACTACAATAGGTTGAGCCAGCCTCTTGCCAAATAACAGCAGCAAGGCAGAATAAATCGTCCTCTGAATAGCCCTTTGTTACTGTTACTGTACATTTTGCAGTCTTACCATTATATGTTGTAGCAGTAATAGTTGCTGTACCCTCTGAAACTGGTGTTACAATACCACCTGATGACTTAACTGTAGCAACCTTATTATTGTTTGATGTATATTTAATGTTATGAGAAGCAGTATCTGCGTTTAGTGATGAGTTAAGGTCGAAGCTTTTACCTGTAGCAATTGAAAGTGAGCTTTTGTTAAGCTTAAGAGATGTTGGTGCATTTTTTACTGTAATTTTACAAGTAACCATTTTACCATTATATGCTCTTGCTGTAACTATTGATGTACCAACCTTGTTAGCTGTAACTAAACCACCAGATGCCTTAGCTGTAGCTACATCACTATTGCTTGATGAATAAAGAATACTGTATGCAGCTGTGCCACTTGGAATTTTACTGTTAAGGTCGTAGGTTTCTCCAACACCAAGTGTAAGGCTTGTTTTGTTAAGTGTAATTGATGATGGTGCATTTTTAACTGTAACATTACAAGTTACGGTTTTGCCGTTATATGTTGTTGCAGTAATTACAGCTGTACCAACTGCTTTTGCTGTGATAAGTCCACCTGATGATTTAACATCAGCAACAGAGCTTTTATTTGTTGTGTATTTAACGCTATATGAAGCAGAACCACTTGGTAGCTTGCTGTTAAGGTCAAACTGCTCACCTACACCCAATGTAATACTTGTTTTATTAAGTGATACTGATGTTGGTGCATTTTTAACTGTTACATAGCACTTAGCAATATTACCATTTTTTAGTGCTGCTGTTACTACAACACTACCATTATTTAACGCTGTAAGCTTACCATTACTTACTCTAAGTATGCTACTATCAGATGATGTCCACTTAATTGAATGTGGAACACCTTTTGTGTTGTAAAGAGAAGCCTTAATTACTACAGACTCATTTACACCCATAGTTAGGCTGGTTTTTGAAACTTCAATCGTTGCTTTTGATTCTTCTGTTTGTGATTCTGTAGGAAGTTCGTTGATTACTGCTATCTGACACTCTGTAGCAGACTCACACTCTGTTGTTGCCTCTTCTGTTGGCTTTTCTGATTCTTCAGCTAATACAATTGCCTGTGACTGAATATTTTCTGTTTCGGCAGCAGATACCTGCATAGCAACAGCAGGAATTGTTGTGGCAGTAATTATTGCAGTAAGTGCAATTGAAATAAGTTTTTTTGTTAATTTCATAATTATATCAGAGTTAGATTTGTAACTCTAAATTCACTCCTTTATTCCTGAATATTAATAACTTTCAAAGAACAAGTGGTATTTTACAATATAGTTACAATTTTGTAAAGTTTAGTAACACTCTGATATACTTGTATTATTATATTATTAATCGATATTTAGATGATTTTTATACACGATATAAACAAGTAAGTGTAAAAATCTATTTACCTTTTTGTGTACTTTTGCACAATTTTTCACTCTAATTTTTCACACCATTTTCAACAATAATAATATATATCTTATACAGTTTTTTGTTATCATTTACTATAATCACAGAATTTCAATTACATACTGCTTAAGTGTTTTTCCAAGATTTTATCAGCATTTCAGCCATTTTAATCAATTCCTTGTGATTGTTTTGAACCCTGCCGTCAACCACCATAATAAGT
>JAXJJE010000110.1:0-9037 GCA_036298405.1 Acutalibacteraceae bacterium | reverse complement strand
TTTTCGAAGCTATGTGTAGGAATTTCGTCATAAGCATTATTATTGCAATATGTCTTTTCGGTTGCATTACAGTCTTTATAGCCGTAATAAACCTTGTCGCCACAAATAACAGGATACTTGTCTGTACCTAGCTTCTGACCCCAGATATGTGGAATAACTGGTATATAATCGTCTGCTTCTGCATCATAAATATATTCTTCTTCTACGCCTGACTGTAGCAGATATGCAACCTCACCACTTGCAAATTCTTCTTCTGTTTTCGCTTCAGCGTCTGTTCTTGTTGTTCCTGTACTGTTTGATGAATAATAGCAGTTAATTACCTCGCCATAGTTTTTGCCAACAAACAGCTCGCTATCTTCATCGATAACATTTGCAAAGCTAATGCAATTTTTAACTGCATTATAAGCAAGCTCACCAACAATACCACCCACTGAGTAGCCATTACCCTTAACTGTTACTGTATTATCAATATAACAACCACTTACAGTTGTTCCTGCATAGCCGATAAGTGAGCCTACATAGCTTCTACCACTAAAGTAGCTGTTTGACAGCTTAAGATTTTTGATTGTATTACCATAATCACAGCCACCAAACATACCTACAAAGCTTTCATCAGGAGTATTTACATACATACCTGAAATTGTATGACCGTTACCGTCAAACATACCTGTGTATGGTGAATATCCGTCAGCATAGCCGATTGGTGTCCACTCTCTTGGGCTGTTACCACCTGTGTATGTACCATCTGAATTAAATGTATAGCCTGGGTTTAAATCAATATCTGCTGTTAGCTTAACATTTGCATACTGATTACCATAGCCATTAACCTGCTTTGCAAACCAGAGTAGCTGACCAGCATTGCTAACCTCGTAGCAGTCGTCACCGTCGTAATCTGGTGTACCATTATTACCTAATTTAGCTGCCTCAAAATCAGAGCAAGTACCTGTTGAACAGAAGCCGTTTTCATCTGACTTATGTCCCTCACAGCAAATTACAACTGCTGCTGTAGCATATGTGTTAAAGTAGAAGCAATCTGTAAAATCCTCATCGCCATACATAACCTTTGCGTTTGAGTCATCAACAACTATTATTTCTGTACCATCAAGAGCAACAGCCATACCCTCAATTGTATAGCCCTCTGGTATCTCGGTATCAATTGTAAATTTAGTTGTATCAAGCTTACTAGCGTCTGTTATATACTGATGCTCAGGTACAATTCTTACCTCGTATGGATAGATTGAATAGTCGGCTGAATATTCAACATCCTCGCTGATTTCTGGAATGATATAGTTTCTCATATCATTGCCTTCAACTGTAACACCAGTTAATCCTGATACTGTTGTGTAGTCACCAGCTCTGTTTGATGGTGCATAGGTGTATGCATTGTCACAATTAGCCTCTACATCATCGGCAGGCATTAAGCCCTCAAAGTATACATCGTACACCTTCATTTTTCTTGTGCCGTCAAAATCTTTGCCAGCAACCCACAATTCTCTTACTGTTAATTCTTTCTTTTTGATTTCATATTCAACAGATACAGATTTTCCACCGACAGTAAGAACCTGCTTATATTTTCCTGCGTCACTCCATGTGCCGTTATAAAGCTCACCATTTGCATATATCTCTCTTTTACTGTCTATGCCGTGAATATATCCCTTTGCATAAACATATTCTGATGTGCCGTCGTACACAAGCTCACCTTCAGGAACTACAAGTGTAAGTGAATCCTCGTAGCCACAATCGTTACAACGGGCTGTTATTACATTCTTTTCGTCGTCAGCTGTAATTGTAAAGCTATGAGGCTTTGTCTCATTTTCAAGAAGATTACAGCAATTCCATTTTTTACTGTGAGTTCCATAGCCATTATCTACCCATGTAAATTCACTTGCATGATTGCCGGCATTTATTGAGCCGTAATATGATTTACACTCGTTACAATAAGCTTTAGAAATACAGTTTGCTACTGTACTTCTGCTGTGTGTACAGCTACCGATTAGTGCGTCACAGCAAACATGATAATCCTTGTGGTATGTATCATCTACATACTCACTGCGTATTTCAGTACTCTTATGGTTATCAGGATTTTTGCTTCCATAGGTTTCGCCACAATTTTTACATACAGCTAAATCCAGACAGTTTGCTACAGTTTTTGCCTCGTGGCTTGGCTTTGTAGCTGTAGCTGTGCTTGTATTTGTGTACTTCTTTTCAGCAGTAGCTGAACAAGATATATAGCCGTAGTAAACCTTGCTACCCTTAAGCTGTGGTAATTCCTCTGTACCAATTTTCTGGCACCATACCTTTTCGCCTATTCCGTTTAGTCGGTATGCAATCTCACCTGACTTAAACTGCTCAAGAGTTGCTGATTCTGTATGACCCTTATAATCTATGTTGAATATACCACCGGTTGTGATAGCTGTATCAAGATAATAGCAGTTAACAGCAGCATTGTAAGAATTGTTATGACCAACAATAATACCAAGTGCTGTGAACTGTCCAGGACCATTTTCGTTAAATGTAGCCTTACCTGTGCTGTAGCAGTTTGTTATTGGAGTGTCATGGCCCGAGCCTACAATACCACCTACAAAATCACTACCGGTTACATCACCTGTGTTGCTACAGTAGCTTACTGCTGCACCATCGTATATAATTGCTAGACCAGTAATACCACCTACTGTACTATTTGTAGCAGATATTTTTCCTGAGTTAGAGCATTTTGTGATTGTTGAAGCACACCAGCCTACTACACCACCAACAGTATTATCGCCTGATACTGTTGCTGAGTTATGACAATTTGTAAGTACAGTATCATCGTGACAGCCTGCAATACCACCTGTATAAGCTTCGCTACCAGTTACCACACCTGCACTAGAACAATTTGTAACTATACCTCCATTATCACCAACTATACCACCAACATATTTTGTACCATTTACTGTTGCTGATATATGGCAATTATCTATAGTACCACTATTATCACCTGTGATACCACCTGTATACTGTCCACCACTGATATACGAATTTTTAATTGTTAAGTTTTTAACAGTACCCTTATCTGATAATCTTCTCACAAAGCCCTGATCGCTCTCTGAGCTCTTCAGGTAAAGTCCTGAAACACTGTGACCATTACCGTCAAAGGTTCCTGCATAATTATAAGCAATAGGAGTCCAGCTTCTTACACCTGTAGACTCGTCAGTTATTGTACCCTCGTTTACAGTAATATCAGCAGTAAGAATTGCATTTATTGTTTTGTCACTTTGAGATTTTTCTGCAAAGCAATACAACTCACCAGCGTTGCTAATTTCGTAATAGCCGTTTGAATTAAGTGTTATCTCATTTGTAACCTTGCCACAGCCAGTACAGAAGCCGTTTGAATATTTAGTATGTGTACAAGGGTTAAAACAGCGTGTACATACACCATTTACAAAGCTATGTCCGTCACAAACAATTGAACCATTAACCACAAGGTTACCCTCTTTTGTGATTGTTCCTTTATTTGTAAGTGTTACACCAGCTGGTACAGTTAATGTTGAGCCCTTTGGAATAGTAAGTGTATGCTCAGCCAACACTGCATGATTCCACGGTAGTGTGTAATTACCATAAACTTTTCCTACTTTATTATCATAGATGATACAATTACTGTAAGACATAGATTGTGTAGAAACACCAAAAAGTCCATTTGGAACAAACCAAACTACACCACCGGTTACTTTGTTATGTGAGTTACTATTGCCACCTACACAAAATGCCAATATACCACTAGTTAATGTTACATATCCACCACTAATTACAATATTGCTACAGTTACCAATATCTCCTCTGTGCATATAGCCTTCACCAATTGCATTAGCAGATTCAGCACCTTTTGCGTTTACAATACCACCACTTATTGTGATATTTGTTCCAATACCACCAAAATCACCGTATGAAATATCAGCGTTTGAAGAGCCTCCACCTATTCCGGCTCCACCCATACATACGCCATCTACAACAAAATCCTCAGAGGTAGCAATAGCATCAACTGAGCCTCCCTGTATTTCTATATTACAGGTATTTTTACCATACGCACCACCAATACCAGCAGCACCATTTCCTCCTGTAGCGTAAAGCCAGCCATCACCCTTAATAGTAAGCTTTCCGGTCTTTGTTGCTTCCTGGTCGAACAAGCCTTTATAGGTTTCGCCACCATTTTTTTGAAAACCAGCACATTTAAAACCACTTTTAAGGTAATTTTTACTTCTCTCAACTACCTCTGCACCAGAACCTACGCTACCAATACCTACGTCTAATCCTAAAGTGATTGTTACATTACCTGTACTACCCTCAGCAATTTCAAAGGCAGGTACACCTTTGTTAGATGTATCGATATTTACACCCATCAACTCAATGTTAGCTGAAACATCTTTTTTTACAAAAATTCTGTCTGTTGTTGGTGCTGATCTATCCCTGTTGTGGATAGCGATCTGATGATCAGAAATAATTGTAAGCACACCATCGCTATAGGTGTAGTCTGCTCCCTCGGTAGCATGAATCACTGCAAAACCACCTACATACTGAACATACCCAGCACTTGCTGTTAGTGAAGAGAATGGTATCATCGTCACCAACATTAAAATCGTAAGGATAATAGATAAGGGCCTTTTGATTTTTTGCATTTTTTGTTCTCCTTCCTAAAATAAAAAATAATATTTATGTAAACAAAAGCGTTACTTAAACGCCTTTGGAAGTGCCCTATCAAAAATTATTACACTATTCCTTTAGCTTATCTGTATAAATTCACAGCCTGTTGTTAAGCCTATTAACATTTAAATAATTATCTCTTATCCTCTCTAAATACACTACTATTTATTATACCGTATTATTGTTATTTTGGAAGTTTTTTTACAACAATACGAACTAATTTTGTAGTTAATGACAAACCATATGTAAAATACTACTTTCCTTTAGGTATATTTTTCTGTTATAAAACCTTGCAATTATCTCTACAACGTAAAAAAAACACCACACCAAAGCTCAACCTAGCTTCAATGTGGTGGTTATACTAAACTCTAATAAAACTCTGACAAAAATCTGCCGTAAAGAAGTCCACCTTTTAACAGAGTTTAGTATTATATACTGCTCAACCACAGCAAAGACATATAAAGCCCCGCTGTGGTTGAATTTCTATTATTATTTAATTTTATTTAGTATTCTTTGGCAGGTCAAATTTACAATACTGCCCCAAATCCATAACCATAATATCGTGGCAGGTCTGGCGTTGCCATGGCAGTACAAGCTGTGTATAGTCACCGTAAAGGTAACGCAGATACTTGTCGTACTCCTTTGGCACTGGGAATTTATAGCCCTCAAACTCCCATTCTATAGCCTCATCCAAATAATATTTAGGGAAATCACCCTTATATATATTTCTGCCCATACCGTCATAAAGGTATTTAGAGTCACTTTTGTTAAACATATTAAACAGCTTATACTGCATCCATTCAGAAACAGGAATAGGTGTAATTGCCTTTAAAATATTCGCAAAGAATGACTGCACCTTATGACCGTTATCGGTTTTTCTTTTATTCCACTTGTTGAATATCATAGACCTTACAAGCAGTGTAAATTGCAGGTGTAGCTTTCTGCCAAGCTTGGAATTTGCAGTCTGGTCGTGAGAGAAAATATCAAACGCCAAGCCGTTATTCATACCAGTATGCGATTTTGAATAATAGGTTGCATACATAGTGTCGTTAATTCTAATCTTTGCAAACGGATAGTGACAATGCTTGTCGGTATATGAGGTTTGCAAAAATAGAGTTGGTGGAAGCTCTGATTGTACCACCTTTAGGAATTTATCATAATCCTCTCGTAGCATCATAATATCTGCGTCATCATCCCAAGGGATAAAGCCATTGTGACGAATAGCACCAAGCAATGTGCCACCACCAAGAAAATACTTTATCTTATGATTTTTACAAATTCTGTCTACATCAAGCAGATAACCAAGCAAAATACGCTGTATATTCTCCAGCTTACCCTGATGTGAGCCCTGATATAAAAACATATCATTATTTTTATAGATAGTTACCATAAGCTGAATAATATCATCCATTGTCACCTCTGGCTCAAAGCCATTAAGTGGCAACAGCTGGCAGTTCATAGCCACACCAAAGTTAGGGTCTTTGCCCATATCAACAAGCTTTATTTTACATTGCTCTGGATACAGGTCATATATCTTTTCTGCAAGCATACCTGTTGAAATTGTTGAGTCTTTGCTTACAACATTATACTTGGCATTTTCTGGTAGCTTAACCATAGCCCAGAATAACGCATTTAAAAAGTCGTTTATATATGTAAAGGAATATTTCTTCTGTGACCTTACAAGCTCAAACTCCTTACCCTCTGCAACAGCTAAGAATAAATCGTAGAACAAATTATTATCAAAGCCAGCACCAGCACCAAGCATAATACCACTGCGAAGTATAGTATATGAGTAGCCGTGCTTTTCGCTGTAAATTCCAGTTAAAGCTTCAAGAGTCTGCAAAAGCTCTGCGTCGTAGCCACTGCCCTTTGTAATATCAAGTGTACCATACTCGTTTTCAGATATATACACACCTCTGTCAACCTTACCGTACACACGATAATCAGAAAATAAAATAAAGCTTTTTGCCTTTATTTTACCGGCAAAGTCAAGGCTTTGCTTTATACGGTTTACTTCGTCCATAAAGAACAAAGGTGTACGCTCAACAGCCTTACTACAGCAACCTGTATATATAAAATAATCGGCTTCATCTTTTATTTTGTCTATGTCCTCTGCAAGTCTGAATGTAAAATCATCACGCTTTAATAACGCTGGAAAAATATCATTTAAAACAGATGTGCTTTCGCCTATAAGTGTAATTTTAATATTAAGCTTTTGTAGGTCATTAAGGCCAAATAAAGAATACAGTACAGCCCTAGGGAAAAACTCCTGTGAGCCTGCAATATATACATTTTTATTTTTCAGCTTGTTATAAGGGTATTCCTTATGTGAAGCAACATGGCAAGCCCAATCAAGCTCATATTGCCCAAGTACCTTGTTTATTTCCATTACTGTCCTCGTTTATCAACTGTTTTGTAGCTCAACTATCTTAACTGCACGCTTAATGCCTTCTGTAAGGTCTACATTAGCCTGCCAGCCAATAGAGTTAAGTCTTGTGCTGTCTAGTATCTCTGGTGTTGCACCCATTAAAGACAGCACTGGCTCCTTCTCGTCCTCTTTATTTGCAAAAGACAATGTAAGACCTCTTTCTGGGAACGCCTCTACTGCACATTTTGCAAAATTTCTGATTGTAACATTTGAATGCTCAGCCGAAATATTGTATGGGTAAACATCTCTGCCGTCAAGCAATATTTTAAGCAGAGCTGTAGCTGTATCGGTAACATAGCAGAATGAACGGTAAGGTGCACCTGCACTCTTTAATAAAATGCTCTGATTCTTTACTATATTAGCAATAAACTGTGCCCATACTCTGTCATCATCAAGACTTGAAGGACCATAGATATAGCTTGGTCTTGCAATTTTAATACTCATACCAAACTGCTTATTAAATGAAGCACACAAGGTTTCAGAAGCTCGCTTGCCCTGTGCATAGCAATTTTTGTATGATGCATGGTCAAGATAGCCAATATCAGTTTCTTCTATTTTATCCTTGCCTGTGTGCAATGTGCCGTAAACCTTTAAGCTAGAAACAAACAATGTTACAGCGTCACAGCGTCTTGCATATTCAAGCACCTTGTATGTGCCTGTAAGGTTAGCGTCAATAGTGCCCACAGGGTCGTTCTCGAAGAAGTACGCACTTGCCTGACTTGCAGCGTGAATAACATAGTCAGCGTTATCCTCAATATTAATATCACTGCAAACATCCTGCACTACAATTTTTATATCGTCACGCTTTAAGGCGTCCTCAAAGCGTTTTTCTGTTTTCTCTTTATTTCTTACAAGTGCAATAACCTTTATATTATCACCATAAAGGTCATTTCTGATAAGCATAGCCATTGTAAGATAATATCCAATAAAGCCACCTGCACCTGTTATAAGAATTGTCTTGTTTCTCAGCTTTTCCCATGGTAGCTGTGAATCTGCCACTGTAAGAATATCGTTATAAATATACTCATGAATAAGAGTATTAATCTCATATGCCATAAAGTGAAGCCTCTCTTGCAAAGTTCTCGTAGCGTCTATAGTAATAGTACGCTCTTAAAAATCTCATATCCTCTGGTGTAGTAACCTTGATATTATCTCTGTCACCTATAAAAATCTGCACAGCCTCACCAAGCTCAATTAAAAGCTCAGAGCTTGAAATTGGGTTTGTAATGCCACGCTTTTCAGCCTCGTCGTGTGCCCACATAATTTTATTCATTGTATATCCCTGTGGAGCCTGTGTAATAAACATTTCACTTCTTGGTAAACTCTTAGAGCAGGTTTTGCCGTCTTTACTTTCTAACACAGAGTCAATACTGCGTGTAACAGGCACAGCTGTTTCGAACTCTCTTGCTGTTTTTATACAGTTAGAGATAAGCTCGTCAGAAAGCAATGGTCTTACACCGTCACAAATAAGCACAATATCGTCACCCTTATTGCCAGCATACTGCTGTGCAGCTAAAAGTCCGTTATGGATAGAGCCGTGACCATTTTCGCCACCAGGTACAATTTTTAATACCTTTGTAAGATTATATTTATTAACAAATTCACTAAGCTTATCTATCCATGCCTCTAAGCAGGCAATTACTATGTTGTCAACCTCATTATGAAACTGGAAGTTTTCTAATGTTCTTATAATAATCGGCTTACCATCAACCTCCAAAAATTGCTTTGGAATTTCTACCGATTGCATTCTGGCACCAACACCACCTGCAAAAACTACTGCAGTTACCATAAAATTCACTTACCTTTCCTAAATACTAATCAAATTGTAGTTTGTCGAGGTACGCACAAACCCAAAACTTAAAGTTTGGGTAAGGCCTTTTTAAAGGCTTTTGGGTCATGCAACCAATTTGCAAAGCAAATTGATTGCGTAAA
>JAXJJE010000109.1:0-4958 GCA_036298405.1 Acutalibacteraceae bacterium | reverse complement strand
GACAGAAGAAAAGAAATGCTACAGGATATTGCTATCCTTACTGGTGGTCAGGTTATTTCAAGCGACCTAGGTTTAGAGCTTAAGGATGTAACACCAGACCAGCTTGGTCGTGCAAGACAGGTTAAGGTTGACAAGGAAAATACAATTATCGTTGACGGTGCTGGTAGCCCAGAGATGATTAAGGGTAGAGTAAACCAAATAAGAACACAGATTGAGGCAACAACATCAGATTTTGACCGTGAAAAGCTAATGGAGCGTTTAGCTAAGCTTGCAGGTGGTGTTGCAGTTATCAAGGTTGGTGCTGCTACAGAAATCGAAATGAAAGAAAAGAAGCTAAGAATCGAAGACGCTCTTGCTGCTACAAAGGCTGCTATCGAAGAAGGTATAGTTGCAGGTGGTGGTACAGCACTTATGAACGCAATCCCAGCTGTAGAGGCTGCTATTGCAGAGGCTGACGGTGACGAGAAAACTGGTATGACAATCGTACTAAAGGCACTAGAAGAGCCAATCCGTCAAATCGCTGCTAACGCTGGCTTAGAGGGCTCTGTAATCGTAGAAAAGATTAAGGACGCTAACAAGATTGGCTATGGCTTTAACGCACTTACAGAGGAATATGTAGATATGGTAGAGGCAGGCATTATCGACCCTACAAAGGTTACTCGTTCTGCACTACAAAATGCTGCTTCAGTTGCTTCAATGGTTCTTACAACAGAATCACTTGTAACAGATATCAAAGAACCAGCACCAGCAATGCCAGCTCCAGATATGGGTGGTATGTACTAATATAAATATAATCGCTGTTTATCGCAGTGCTTTAAATTATATTCAGAGGGCTTATGGTTTTAGAAAACGATAACTGCATTATTGAAATTAAAGTAGATGAAACCTTCACTGTTGATTCTACCGACAATCGTCACTACGATATAATTCATAATCCATGTGGCTATAAGCATAATGACTATTCAAAAACTCTGGCTATATATGTCAATCTTTTTTCAAAGGAGTACAGTATAGCACTTGTAGGCTCACACTATTCGTATGATTATGATTGTGCAATCCTCGAAGATGATACTATCATAGTTTTGCAGAATGATACTATAACAGTAATTAATATCTTTGATGGCTCTATCATAAAATATATTGAAATTGACTGCTTTAGCTGTAATTTTGCAATATATAAGGTTAAAGACGGGTATATAATCTACGGAGAGCTTGAAATCATAATGCTGGATTTTAACTTTGTTAAAAAATGGTCCTTTTCAGGAAGAGATATTTTCGTTTCGATATCAGGTAAAAATGCTTTTGAATTAAAAAGTGATTCGATATGCTTATACGATTTTTTAGATAATTACTACGAAATTGATTATAACGGAAATCTCATTAACTGATTTTAAAATAAAGCCTAACCTTGTTTAATATGGTGCTTAACCCCTTCAAGCTTGATTATTTGTAGGGACTCAAAAGTTAGATATTAAAGCGTAGTAGCAAATTTAGCTGCTACGCTTTTGTTATGCCACTAAAGCGTTTAGTTTGCATTAAACTGAAATTAATATTAAATATCATTTAATATATAGAAAACTTTTAGCGTATTTTGCACTGCATTTCATACTGCGTACTTTAAAGGCGACAGCCTTGCAGTGGGTAAGTATTCGTTAAGCACAAAATCTGCTCAAATTTATTTTCTGTTACAGAATTTAAAAAATATGCCTTACCTTTTTTACTATAATGTATTTCTTTAATAATTTAAAAAAATACAACAAATTAAACAATTATCTATTGACCATTAGAGAATTTTTTATTACAATTTAAAAGGAGATTAAATTAATTGTAGTATATAATCAATTAATTGCTGATTATAAGCTTGTAAGCATTAACTAATACATAGTTTGATTTATTATCTGAATTATTTAAAATAAATTTCATATATATAATAGAGAGGTGTATTAAATGAGAATTCAATTTATAGGTGCAGTTCACGAGGTGACAGGAAGCTGTACATTGCTTGAAGTGAACGAAAAAATTTATCTGGTTGATTGTGGTATGGAACAGGGAATAGATGTTTTTCAAAATATTCCGCTGCCAGTTCCAGCAAGCTCTATAGAAGCTGTGTTTTTAACTCATGCACATATCGACCATTCTGGAATGCTACCAAAGCTATATAAGGACGGCTTCAAAGGCTCTATATATGCTACAGATGTAACCTGTGATTTATGTAATATTATGCTACGAGATTCTGCTTATATTCAGGAGTCAGAGGCTAAATGGCAATCTAAAAAAGAACAGCGAGCAGGTAGAGAAGCTGTAGAGCCAACATATAATATGCAGGACGCAATAGGAGCTATCTCGTGTTTTCGTAGATGTAATTATGGTGAATTAGTTTCTGCAGGCGAAGGGGTTCAGCTTAGATTTACAGATGTTGGACATCTTTTAGGCTCTGCCTGTATTGAAATTTGGCTTTCAGAAGGAGAAACTGAAAAGAAAATCGTATTTAGTGGTGATGTAGGAAATATAAACCAGCCTATTATCCGTGACCCACAGTTTGTAGATGAAACTGATTATCTTGTTATCGAGTCTACATACGGAAATCGTTTGCATAAAGAAAATAAGGGCAATGTTGTAAACGAGCTGGCAGGGTATATTCAACAGGCATTAGACAAAGGAGGTAATGTGATAATTCCTTCATTTGCAGTTGGTAGAACACAAGAGCTGTTGTATACTATTCGTGAAATAAAGCAAAAAGGATTAGTAACGGGGCACGAGCATTTCCCTGTATATGTAGATAGTCCTCTTGCATCAGAGTCTACAGCGATATTTATGCAATGTAATCCAATTTGCTTTGATGAAGAAACTACTGCGTTAATACAGCAAGGTATAAATCCAATTTGGTTTGATGATATTTATATGACAGCTACCTCTGATGAATCTAAGCTGATTAATTTAGACAACAAGCCTAAAGTTATTATTTCTGCAAGTGGAATGTGCGAGGCTGGTAGAATTCGTCATCATTTAAAGCATAATCTTTGGAAAGAGAATAATATTATTCTCTTTGTAGGATATCAAGCAGAGGGGTCTTTAGGTAGAAAGCTGATGGAGGGTGCAAAAACAGTAAAGCTTTTTGGTGAAGAAATTGCTGTGAATGCACAGATTTGTTCACTACATGGTTCAAGTGGTCACGCAGACTGTGATGGGCTTATTAACTGGATTTCAGCATTTAAAGAAAAGCCAGAATTGATATTTGTAAATCACGGTGATGATAGTGCCAGTGAAGATTTCAAGAATTTATTAATTCAAAAGGGATATAATGCAGAGGCTCCATATAGTGGAACAGAGTATGATCTTGCTACAGGAAAAATGACTGTGTATACAGAAGGAGTATTAATTGACAGAGTACAGTTGTTCAAGGGGAGTAAGCGTGCTAATATGCTTTATAACGATCTTGTATCTGAGGCTGAAAAGTTGCTTGCATTAGCTAAAGCTCGTAAAGGTAGAGCTAATAAGGATAATGCTAAGCTAACATCTCAAATTCGTGAGTTGCTTGAAAAGTGGAAAGATTAAATTTGATTATAGGAGAACGATAATATGAAAATATGCGTATATGGTGCAGCGTCACCAACAATTGCAAGTATATATAAAGAAAAAGTAGAGCATTTAGGCAAGGTAATGGTACAGCGTGGACATTCACTGATATTTGGTGGTGGTGGCAATGGGTTGATGGGAGCTGTTGCAAATGGTGTTCATTCTGCAAAAGGTCATATTGTGGGTGTGATTCCACAATTCTTTTTAGATGAAAAGATAGAAGCCGTTTGTGAGTTTTGTAATGAAATGATACTTACTGAAACAATGCGTGAACGCAAGCAGGTTATGGAAGATAATGCTGAGGCTTTTATTATTGTTCCAGGTGGTATTGGCACATATGAGGAGTTTTTTGAAATATTAACCTTAAAGCAACTGTGTCGTCATAATAAACCGATTGTCCTTTATGATATTGAAGGCTATTATAAAGAAATTGACATAGCAATGAAAGAGGCTATGAAAAAAGGCTTTATTAAAGATAATTGTGATGAACTATATGTTGTTACTGAAGATTTAGATATATTGTTCGATTGTATTGAAAACCCTCAGCAAAAAACAAGAACAGTAAAAGAACTTAAAAACGGCTGATAATCACCAAGAGATGATGATAGCATAAAAAGATAAAACCTGAGCTTTGTGGTTAGGATACACGACTCAGGTTTTGTTGTGTGTTTATAAATATAAAAACATCGAACATTCGCAGTATTGTTCGATGTTTTATTTTCTAAAAATTGACTAAATGGCTTAAATATGCTAAAATTTTATCATACAGAAAGGAGAGCCTAATATGAAAAGCGAGAACAAAGCCTTAATTTATTATATCCTACAACCAATTTTTTTGACGGTAGCTATTTTAATAATAGTGCTCACCTTTATGTGCAGGCTTGCTGTGGTTGATGGTCCGTCTATGCAAAATACACTTCATAATAACGATGTAGTTCTTATCACTACTAATTATTCTTTTTTTGATGATTTACCTAGTAATATTATCCCGTATGATTTCAGCTTGAAGCATGGTGATATTATAGCAGTTGCACCAAGTGATAATACAGATAATGAGTACAACATAGACAATGCTTATATAAAAAGAATAGTTGCTGTAGAGGGGCAAACAATAGGCTTTGATACCGATAATGGTGCAGTTTATGTTGATGGAAAAATTATAGATGAGCCTTATATTTCTACCGACACACTTACTGGTGTAGAATGGGAAATTCCAGATATTATACCAGAGGGTAAGGTTTTTGTAATGGGTGATAACCGAGCTGTTTCGGTTGACAGCAGAAGCGTACGTATTCAGCTGGTAGATAAAAGTGACATTATTGGTAAGGTGCAATGTATTGTGTACCCATTTGATAAAATTTCGTATGTCTATTAACGGAGGT
>JAXJJE010000108.1:0-3531 GCA_036298405.1 Acutalibacteraceae bacterium | reverse complement strand
GTTTAATGATATCCCTCATTGTCTGCTGTAATTCTAAGCAAATAAAGCTCCTGTAGCCACTCAGGCTGACTGTAAGGCTTCTCTTTAAGCTTAACTAGTGTTCTTTTGCCAGTTCTTCTATCTAGCATAGCAAACATTTTAACAATGGGATTTTCTGACTGTATGCTACAGCTTATATCCTGATTGCGATACATCTTAAGTGCATCACAAAATTCTTCGTCAGTATATTCTGTGCGAGCATTTATAGGATATTGCTCCAGCAACGTCCAAAAGCCCTGCCAATACTCGCGTACTCCGTAAGGATTATGATTATCAGTATAACCATTATCTATGAAGTAAGAATTTACAGTTTCCCAAGAAAAACGCTTTATCAGCTTGTCATCAATAAAAACCTCAAATAAACGGCAACCGTCCATACCTGTATAGGCTGTACAATTGTATCTGATTCGTCCCTTTAAAGACTCTGCAAGCATTTCTTGCTCCAGATACCTACGCATACCACTCCACGAGCCTAAAGCCTTACTCATACTGTCACATCCTTTTTAGATTATACTTATTCTAGCATAAAATATATTATAATCTAAATATAGCATACTTAACTCAATCTTGCTATAAAAACATTCTAAAAAACAAAAGGACAGAACCACTCTTCTGTCCTTTTGTTGCAAATTATATGTTTTTGCCTAAACACGCCTTCAACAAATCCATAGGAAGTGTCTCAATTTTAGCCGAACTAATATTATGGTTACTTGCCACAAACAGATTATAGCCCTGCTCTGCATTTGTATAATCCATAGCAAAATACATACCAATACCACCTGGATGCCATACTCCACCAAACATTCCTGGTCTTATACCGTAACCATAATGGTTTGACAACTGGTCAGTATAGTTAGTAGTCATTTCTTTGTAGCTTTCAGAAGAAATCAGCTTACCACCTCTTAAACCAGTCAGCCACAAATCCATATCGTAAGCAGTAGTAACAATATCACCTGAACCCTTTGTTAAGCCACGCATTTTACCGTCCTCTACAGAATCAAAGGTAACCCCCTTAGCCCAATCTGGTGAATCACTCACTTCTTCAATTGAACCTGTGTTGTTCATACCAAGTGGCTTAAAAATATTCTCTCTCAGAAAATCCACATATTTTTGACCCGATACCTGTTCAACAATATTACTAAGTAAGAAATAATTAGAATTACTATAGCTCATTGTACTACCTGGGTCAAATGCAAGCTCCTGATTAAAAATCCATCTTTTAATCACCTCTGTATTTGCTTCTTCGCTGTTATCTGTTGATATCTCCTCAACCCAGCCTTCGTTAACCATATCACGGATTCCCGATTTCATATTCAACAAATCTTTAAGTGTAACATCCTTACCTATCTCATATTCTGGGAAGTATTTACCCAAAGCATCATCAACACTCAGCTTACCTTGTTCACGCAACATCAAAATTGCTGTTGCACAAAACTGCTTAGACACTGAACCCACTGGCATTAGTGAATCTATTGCAAGAGGCTCTTTAGCTTCTGAAACCCCTGTTGCTGATTGATATAAAACCTCACCATTTTTTGTAAGGAAAACAATACCCTGAAAATCATATTCTTTCAAACACGCTTCAATATCATTCTTTATAGCTTCTTTATCCTTAACATCATCAGCTACAGCAACACTCTTGGTTGCTTCAGTTGCCGTTGTGGCTTTATCATCTATATTACTATTTGCCGAGCAAGCCGTTGTTGTAATCATCGCCAATAACAGAACTATGGTTAAAAATCTTTTCATACTAAATTTCTCCTTTTTATTTTCATTATAAACTGAAAATTCAGTAATATCAAAAAGCTTTATCTATTCAATTGTAAAAAGAAAAAAGAAAACAGATACCACCTAAGCAGAATCTGTTTTCTTAATTTTAAAATATTATTTCTCTTTAGTTGTCTTAGGCTTGGCTGTTCCCAGTGCAAATGGAGCTATTCGCTTTATAATCTCACCTGCAACCAGTGACATTATACACGAAACTATTGCCATAACTACAGTAATACACATACCTAATATAGCATTTTTTGCTATAATTCCACCAAGAACCATCTGTAAAGCTATAATCGGGAACTTATGCATAAGCAAAATTGGCAGGGTGTTTCTTCCTACATATACCAACAGCTTGTTTGAGAATGATTGCAAAATCAGAACATATCCCATTATCGATATAAAAGCAACTATGTAAAACATAAATAAATTATTGTAGATTGAATATACATAATCTACGCAGTGGTCAGCCATACACGCTAACACAGCACCAATGACTATAAATGCAATTCCTAATACAACTCTTAATCTACCCTGAATTTTAGCAATCACATCATTCTCTTTAAGCCAATAACCAGCCATAAAAAATGGGAACATATAAACCACTATTTCAAATCCAAAAGGTAGCTTTTTAAGGTTAAACACATAATAATTCAAAAAAGCCAAAACTAAAAAAGCTACAAATACGCTTACCCAAACAGCCTTACTGCCTTTTTTAGCTCTCGAAACTAATCTGACAATTCCATAGAACAATAGTAAGGTAACAAACAAGCAAGGAATAAACCACAACGGTAAATTCCACTTCATATAACCAGATGAACCACTGGCATATAGCATACCACATATATTAGGCAAAATATCTGTTGAACGCACTTCAACACCAAGTCCACCAGAAGCAAGACTTCCCAAAGCCATAAAAATCAATATGCTTATAATTGCAAAAATATAATACGGAATCATCAGACCTTTAAGCTTTTTAATAGCAAAAGCTCCAAAAGACTCTGCTTTATTTTTATACACAAAACCAGAAACAAAAAAGAATGCCGGCACATGAAAAGAATAAAGATACTGCTTAAGCATATTATCTCCTCTATCCTCTCCTGTAAAGGAGTGCCCCAATACAATAGCAAAAATCATCAGTGCCTTCATAATATCAATCCAGTCTAATCTTTTGCCATTGCTTACAGATGTGTTTGAAACCACCATTTTATTATTATGCAAATTAAATCCCCCTCTCATAAATAAGCAATTTAATTATACTTAATATCCCATATACCGTCAAGCTTTTTTAACGTATGACAATACACACCGTAACAACAGCACATTCTACCCGATAAGCTATATTGATACCTGATCTATATAGAGGGTACTGTCATTTCTGTAGTTCGAATCCACTCTTAATTTTATAAATAAAAAAGAAACAGATGTTAACTTAATAACATCTGTTCTTTGGTGGGAGATGGTGGATTTTGTCGCTCTCGCTTCGCTCGTTTGAAGAAATGTCGAAAGAGTCCACCGGACTCTTTCTCTGTCGCTCCTTACAGTGCTTTCGCACTGTGTTCGCTCCCATTTCTGTAGTTCGAATCCACTCTTAATTTTATAAATAAAAAAGAACAGATGTTAACTTAATAACATCTGTTCTTTGGTGGGAGATGGTGGATTTTGTCGCTCTCGCTTCGCTCGTTTGAAGAAATGTCGAAAGAGTCCACCGGACTCTTTCTC
>JAXJJE010000107.1:0-7393 GCA_036298405.1 Acutalibacteraceae bacterium | reverse complement strand
TAAGCAATATTCTGTTTTAGAGGACACACTCTAGAGTATATCCTCTAAAATGAATGGTGCGCTGGGAGGGACTCGAACCCCCGACCTACTGGTTCGTAGGTGTAAAAAATATTCACAATTATGATTTTTTATGGTATAATAACATAAAGTACCATAAAACTACAATAAAAAGGGGGCTTAAACATGAGTTTAAGTAATAATATTACATTTTCTGAGCTAAGTGAAATATGGTTATATGATGTAAACATAACCTTAACGTGGAATTGGCAGAAGCAACAGGAAAGATTTGTTGGTAATCTTTGTAGATTTTTAGGTGATAAAAAAATCAAGGATATAAAACCCTTAGATATAGATAAGGTTATTGTCGAATTATCTAGAAGAAATCCTAACACAGGAAAGCCAATGTCAAAGAAAACCTTGCAGGGATTGGTAAACACTCTTATACAAATTTTTGAATTAGCTGTTGAAAATGAGATTATAAGCAGAAATCCTGCTGTGAACAAGAAAAAAAGGATTCCACGTTCGGCTCCTACTAAAATAGTCGAATGTATTTCTGATGAAGCACAAAAACTAATTTTATCTGTAGAGCATAGAGCACAAACTGCTGCACTAATAATGCTTTTTTGTGGACTCCGAATGGGTGAAGCTCTAGCGTTACAGTGGTGTGATATTGATTTTGAGCAAAAATCCATTTTTGTTAGGAAAACACTTCAAAGAGTTGATACCAATCTTTACCGAGTAAAAAGAGGAACTAAAAATAACAAAACAAGAAAAGTTCCTATACCAGACTACCTGTTTAATTATCTTGTTAATATAAAATCAAATAACAATATAATAGATACGGATTATATCAACACTCAGATAGATGGTTCAATTCACACACCATCTTCATGGTCACAGGTTTGGAATAGCTATAACACACGCCTAAATTACGCTAAATACACAAAGCTTTACCCAAACGCAAAAAGCATTTATTCTCCATCTGGTATACCACAGGTTTTAGAAAAAATAAATGCACATCAATTAAGACATACATATGCTACTATGCTATATAAAAGTAATGTAGATATACTGACAGCGTCATCCCTGCTTGGTCATAGCGATGTTAAGCTTACTTTAAGCATATACACTCATTTAGATGAGAAATATAAGCAAATAAACATCTCAAAGCTAAATGACTACATTAATGACAATTTTCCGTCATTAGATGAGACTGAGGAAGAAGAATAAATAATCTCTTATCATAAAAGCGAAACCAGTTCCGTTTTTATGGACTACTATTGTGTAAGCTAAAGAAGCATACCCAAATAGAACAGCTACAGCGATAATTCTGATTTATCATAGCTTTACTCAAAGCTTCAGTAAGAATTTTCTCTTTCCAAAAACGGAACCAGTTCCGATTTTTGGAAAGAATGCTTGCTATGTACAGGTATGAGATAATATCTTTTTGTTAGATATAGGTTATACTAGAGAAAATATGAAAAAGTTCATAGCATTGTAGATGACTAAACGCTGTTTTAATTGGTTGACAAAGGATATTTGAATTTATATAATACAATCAAGTTGCGTGATTTTCAATCATCAGGGCAATATGGATAGTTAATTTCAGGTGAGTAGTATTAGTGTGAATGGAGATATGATTATGTCAGATAAAATAAAAAAGCTAAACAAGAAAACGAAGCTTATAATACTTGCAGTTGTGTTGATTGCTGTGGCTAGCTTAGGTGGTGTTACAGCCTGCACTATAATTAAGTCTAATACAAGTGCTGATAAGGTAGTCGCAACAGAGAGTGCTACCGAACCAACTGAACAGGCTACCGAAGCAGCAACAGAGCAACCAACAGAAGAAGAAACAGAAGAACCAACCGAACAGGCTACCGAGAATCCTACCGAGGAAGTAACAGAACAGCCAACAGAGAAGCCAACAGAAAAGAAAGATAAGGAAAACAAGACAGAAGAAGCTACTATCATTCAGACTACCACCACAATCGTTGGTGACAATCAGAATAACAGTAGCAACAACAATTCAAACAGTAACACCAACACAGGCACAGCCACTCAGAGCAAGCCTGTGAACAATAACAAGCCTGTGAACAATAACAAGCCTAACAATACAACAACTACTCCATCAAAGGTATGGCACGAAGCTGAATACAAAACAGTACACCACCCAGCCGAAACTAAAAAGGTTTGGGTAATAGACCAAGAGGGTTATACTTATGAAGAACCTATATATGAAACACACGGTAGAGCTATTTGTAATACTTGTGGAGCTGATATAACAAATAATGTTGGTGACCACGGTTACAATCATATGATAAATGGTGAAAATGCCAGTTATCGAGTAGAAGATAGACAGGTTCAAACAGGTTCAACAACAATTACTGTAGAAGAAAAAGGACACTGGGAAACTCAAGTAGTAAAAGAAGCTTGGGACGAACAGGTGCTAATAAAAGAAGCTGGGTACTATTGATATATATAATTAGTAGCCACCCCCCTATTTTAAGCAGAGCAGAAACGCTCTGCTTTATTTTTTGCCAATACCTCCAGTGACAGGTAAGTAACCACAATCACCTCAATCACTCGTTGACCTCCTTACCTGTCACTATTTGTATAAATATTATTTATTTTCTGAGGGATATATACCCTATAATTTTATTTTTGAAAGGAACTGCAACAATATGACACTCAAAATATGCAAACATATAAAAACAGCATATACAGACTATTACTGATAGATAAAACGCAAGTCAATATATATCCTATTCAAGAGCAATCCAAAAGGGTTGCTCTTTTTATATAGATATTATTTTTAGAAGGGAGTGCAGAAAATGCACGAAAAGAAAATAGCAAAAAGTATTATATCTGTTATGCTGTCGGTACTGATGATAATTATGTCATTACCAACAGCAATGGCAGCAGAAACAGACAAAGGATTAGTACAAGCGAGTGATGGCACAACAGTAAAGCTTAGTCTTGGCAATCTGTTAGAGTATGAAAGTAATATTAACTGGACTACTCATATGATGTATGCTGACGGTAAAATGGCTTACTGTGTCAATCCAAAGCTGTCTGCACCGTCAGGCACATTTGGAAGTGGTAATCTTACAGAGGTTACCTCATCAAACAGCAAGTATCAAATGTTGCTAAAGGCTCTTTCATACGGATATGGTGGAGATAGCTTTGAAACATCTGTAACTGCTTTTGGCAACAAAAGTATGAAAAGTTATATGCAATCAAAAAAGACACAGTATTGGTTGGGGGCAAGTGGAACAGACCTATACTATTTGCTGACACACCGAGTATTAGCGTATATCTATGGTGACAGTGAGTGGTCATACGCACTTAACATTGATTGGATAAACACCGTAAAAGAAATTGCTGAAGCTCTGAAGAACGCTCCAACAGTTTCTACAACTGATAAAATGTATATCCTAGACGCTAAGGACGGTTCACAAAAGGTTATCGTATTCAAGGAAGTTCCACAGTTAGGTTCTTTGGAAATCACAAAGGACTCAAGCAATCATAGTCTAACAGATAACAACACAGATTGTTATAGCTTAAAAGGAACAGTGTTCACAGTTACCAATACTGCCACAAATAAGAAGTACACATTAATAACTAACACTAAGGTTAATGATGGTTCTGCAACCGTGAAATACAAAGGTGTGCTTAATAATCTGCCAATCGGTGAATATACCATTAAAGAAACACAGGCTGGTAAAGGTTATGCTTTATCTACTAAAGCAACAAATGTAACTATTGTAGGTAATAAGACTAACAAGGTTACAATAAAAAATGCTCCACAGAATGACCCTGTTTATATTTTAGTAAATAAAACAGATAAAAACGGAAATGGTTTATCAAACGCAGAATTTACTATTAAATTTTATAAAGGTTATTTTTCTGAGGAAGAAATAAAAACAGGAAAAGCAGATAGTAGTTTTAAGCGTTACTGGACATTTAAAACAGATAGCAGAGGATTTATTTCATTTGACGAAGAACATCTAATAGATAGTAATAACGATTTTTATTACTATGATGGAATACCAACTATTCCTCTTGGTACAATTACTATTCAAGAAACCAAAGCTCCAAATGGATATATTAAGGACGATACTTTATATGTAAGACAGATTACAGCTATGGGTAACACAGAAAGTGTAAGTACCTTTAACCCACCAACTGTTCCAAATGACCATATAACAGGCGAACTAAAAATCGTAAAAACATCTGAGGACGGTGTAGTTGCTGGCATTCAGTTTAAGGTTTACACAACTGACAATAAGCTCGTTGGTACATACACAACCGATAATAACGGTCTTATAACAAAGGATATTGACACAGGCACTTACAAAATTGAAGAAGTTGTGTCTGACAAATACAATGCACAGCCTATACAAACCATAACCGTTAAAGAAAATCAAACAGCAACAGTAACCTTTAAGAATACATTAAAAGATGGTTGGCTAAAGCTAGTAAAAACAGCCGAGCCGATAAAGAACGCTGATGGCACAACAACTGCTGGTAAGATTGACGGAATAGAGTTTGAGCTATACAACAGTGAGAATGTGCTGGTTGGCACATACATCACTGGTATTGATGGTACTATCCTAAAGGGTGGAATTAAACCGGGTACATATAAGATACACGAAAACGCTCCAGAGGGATACAGACAACCATCTGACAGAACTATTGAAATAAAGCCAAATCAAACAACAACAGTTAAATACCACAATGTTATATCAGGTGGTGATTTAACAATCAAAAAAGCTACTGACTTTAATGGATATATTAAAAATGATACAGAGCCATTCATTTTTAAGATTGAAGGCTTATCAAATGGATTTAAAACAGAGGTTGAAATTTACCCTAACCGTTCTGTTACAATTTCACTACCAAAGGCTGGTGCATATAGAGTAACAGAAATCTTGTCAGAAACTCAAAAGCTATATTGGCAAGAGCCTGACCAACCTAGTCAGGAAATCGTTGTTAATGATAACGAACAAAAAACGGTTACTTTCAATAACCACGAAAAGTATGGCAGTTTCAAAGTAAAGAAAACTGCTGATGATGGCTATGTCGATAAAGTACAGTTTGAGTTCTTCGGAAAATCTTATGCCGGTAAAGAAATTTTCTTCACTTTCTCAACTGACGAAAATGGTGAGTATTACTTAGACACAAACAAAATTCCAGTTGGTGAATACACACTTAGAGAAATAGGCACACCAAGTCCTAACCTTTATGTAGAACAAGAAGATATAATAGTAAAGATTGAAGATGGCAAAACAACACAGGTTAATGTTCATAATGAGAATGTAACTCCTAAAATTCAGATAATCAAAACTTCTGATGATGGTGTTGTTAATGATATTGAGTTCAAAGTGAGCTGTGCAGAGCTTAACTTCTCAAAGGTGTATAAGACAGATGAAACAGGCTTTATCACAGCAGAGAATCTGAAAGAAGGTAAATACACTATCGAGGAGATTAACGCTCCTGATAGATATGAGCCACAAGCACCTCAGACTATTGAAATCAAATATCCAACTACACAGGAAGAAGCAAACAAGCCTTATGTTGTAAACTTCCATAATACACTAAAAGACGGTAAGGCAAAGATTGTAAAGACTTCTGCAAGTGGTAATCTTGAAGGCTTTGAGTTCAACATTACTGGTACTTCATATAAGGGTGAGTACATCGAGATACTAAACCTAAAGACAGACAGCAACGGTCTTATTGTAAAGGACTTACCACAGGGTATATACACAGTTGAAGAAATTAATGTACCGGGATATTTCGTAGTTCCTGACCCACAGATAGTTACAGTAACAGCCAACCAAACAACAGAGGTTAGCTTCTACAACGATTATCAGCGTGGTGACGGTGAATTATTAAAAACATCTGATGATGGCAAGGTAGCCGGACTAAAGTTCAGACTATATGGTACAGCAGATTGTGGTTTAAGAGTTGATGAAACTGCTATTACTAACGGTGAGGGTATCGCAGAGTTTAAGAACATCTTAATCGGTACATACACAATTGAAGAAATTGACACACCTGAGCAGTACGAACCTCTTGAGCCAATGGCAGTAACCGTTATCGAGGGATTTCCTTTTGAGGTTGTTGCTCATAACTCATTTAGAGATGTTCCAGCAGAAATAAAGAAAACATCTGAGTATGGCATTATTGAGGGCATAGAGTTTAAAGTAAGCTGTGCTGAATTAGAGTTTGATAAAACCTTTACAACAGACAGCAATGGTTTAATCGCAACTAACCTTTATCCTGGTACTTACCAAGTAACGGAGCTTAATGTTCCTGATTATGCAATCCCACAGGCTACACAGACACTTGTAGTAGAGCCATATAGCTCCACATCAGAGATAGCAAGCGTACAGTTCGATAATCTATTGAAAAAAGGCAAGCTAAAGGTTGTAAAAACTGCTGATGATGGTGTAATTGAAAATGTAGAATTTAAGATTTTCGGAACATCAAATAGTGGTGCAGAAGTTAACATTTCAACAAAGACAGATGTTAATGGTGAAGCAGTATTTGATAACCTACCAATCGGTAGATATACTCTTTCTGAGGTAGGACAGTCTGACAGATATGTTACAGTGATTGACTCCGACTTCGATATTAACTGGGGCGAAACAACTACAATGCTTGTTAATAACGAGCTTAAAAAGGGTGAAATCAGAACAAAAGCAAAGGACAAGGCTACTGATTGTGGCTATGCTTATGTAAACGAAAACACAACACTTATTGATACTGTTACTTATCAGGACTTAGGCACTAACACAGAATATACTGTTGAGGGTGTTCTGATGGATAAGGAAACAGGCGAACAGCTACTTGTAAATGGTAGCACTGTTACAGCAAGCAAGACATTTACAACAACTTCAACTGGTGCTGGTGAAGTAGATGTTGAGTTTAATTTCAACAGTACAGAGCTTAGAGGTAAGTCAATAGTTGTATTTGAACAGCTATATTATAACGGTGTAGCTCTTGCAAGCCATAAGGATATTAACGATATAGGACAGACCGTAACATTCAAAGACCCTGATATTGGCACAACTGCAAAAGATGTATTCACAGACGAACACGAAGCCTTTGTAAGTGAAACTACAACAATCGTTGATACAGTAGAATATAGCAACATGATTGTTGGTAAGGAGTACACCATTAAGGGTATCCTTATGAACAAAACAACAGGTGAAGCACTTCTTGTCGATGGTGCAGAGGTTACAGCAACACAGACATTTACAGCCGAGAGTGAAAACGGAACAGTTGATATGGAGTTCAGTTTTAACTCTTCAGCGTTAAAGGGTACATCAGTAGTTGTGTTTGAACACATCTATTACAATGACCTTGAGGTAGCAACACACTGCGACAT
>JAXJJE010000106.1:0-7032 GCA_036298405.1 Acutalibacteraceae bacterium | reverse complement strand
CTTAATCTTTGTCATATCCTCAACAACAGCCTTTAGCTTGTCATAGCTGTTGATTTCGTCCATGCTCTTATACTCTGTTGTCTTCTTGTCTGACTCAAAGTACTTTGTCATAATAGCGTTGTTATAGATGATACCATAACCCTCAACAGCGTATGGAACACCAAATACACCTTCGCCATCCTTTACAGCAAGGCTCTGGTCTGATAGCATATTATATAGCTCTGTGCCACTTAGATCTGCACAGTAGTCTTTCCAGTTCTGGTAACCAACAGGACCGTTAATCTGGAAGATTGATGGTGCTGTGTCAGCATTAGCAATCTGAGTTGTCAATGTCTTCTCGTATTCACCAGAAGCAGCTGTTGTAACCTTTACCTTAACGCCTGTTTCTTTCTCGTACGCAGCAGCAATCTCCTCGTACTTTGCAGAAATCTCTGGCTTAAAGTTCAGATAATAAATTTCTTTTACACCTGATGTATCAACCTTTGAATTACTATCTAGTTTTGTTTCACCTGAATCCCCTGAGCCTGCACAGCCAGTTAGAGCAATTGCAGAAGCACTTACACATAGAGCCATAAATAGGGCAGTAATTTTTGTTACCTTGTTCATAGTATTTTTCTCCTTCTCATTAAAAAATTTTTCTCATTTTTTCTTCTTAAATATTCGAGCATTTGTAAAAACATTCACACACTGCTCCTTGTTTGTCATTTTATCACACGAACACTATTATTGCAAGTTATATTTTATATTTTATGCACAACAAAAATTAAATTTATATTTTGCACAAATATTCCTGTTAAATTATAAGCAAAAGTAATAACAAATTGAATTTTGTAAATAACTTATAAAAAGAATATTTAATTTTTTTAATAATATACATACATTCACCTAACGCAGTTTTTTACATAATATAGTAGTAAATAAATTTGTAAGGAGAGCATTATGGCTGATTTTTCTGAATTTAACCAATCTGGCGAGCACCAGACCTGCGAGCAATGTGCAAAAGAAACCGTATGTATAGACGCTTACCGTGTATATGACAGCTGTGGCGATAAAAATTGTCTTGAGGATTTGCCTGTTCATTTTACCGAGCAGTCACAAATTATCATCAACAAGGCTAACAATGTAAGAATTAGAGATGTTGAGGTAATAACAGTATGCTTAGACCTTGAGCCTGTACCTTTTCACAAAGGCTTTTACAGTGTAGATATGACCTACTTCTTTGAGGTTGAGCTTGATGTATTTATGGCACCTGCTGCTATGCCTGTATCAGTAAAGGGCTTGTCTGTGTTCAATAAAAAGGTTGTTTTATATGGCAGTGAGGGTAACGTAAAAATATTCAGCTCTGACTATGTTTTAAGCGACCCAGATATGCAAAATCCACCTAGCAAAAACCTGCCAAAAGCTACCGTACAGGTTGCAAAGCCAATTGGGTTAAGTGCCAGAATAGCACCACCAGCGTGCAAATGCTCACCTTGCTGTAGAATACCAAAATGTATTCATAGCCGTTTTGGTGGTGAATTTTGTGGTGAACCAGAAAAAAATATTCTTGCAACAATCGGTATTTTTACAATTGTGCAGATAGAACGTAATGTACAAATGCTGGTGCCAACCTACGACTTTTGCGTGCCTAATAAAGAGTGCGTTACTACCTCTGATGACAGTTAAAACATTTAATCACTCATTTAATTTTTGGCTTAGACAAGCCATTTTTCAGCAATTTAATTGCAATTGATTTTCTAAAAAATTCAAATTTATTTTTTCTGTTTGCGAAATCAGAAAATTAATGTATATTATGCAGTGTTGGTTGTATATTTCTTGCCCTATTGATAAGTCAAATTGAATACAAATTTTAAATTCGCAAAACCATACTATATTATAAGAACTCACATACCATGACAAAGGGATAAGCACCTATTCACGATTACTTACCCCTTAAAATTACTCCTTATTTAATTCTTCTATTATCTCATTTTTATATTTATAAAAGGTCATTTTACTTATGCCTATAAGAGTCCACGTTTCTTCATTGTTTAGAGAACCACCAAAAGAATTATTGTACTTCTTGATTTTCTCCTTTGCTTCAATAGATTTTTTGGTAACAAGTTTTGCACCTTGCTTTTGTCCTATTTGCTTGCCATTGAGCCTTGCTGTTTCAATTCCCTCTTTGGTACGCTGGTGTAAATCTGCAACTTCTTTTTCTGATTGCTCAAACGCTAATTTTATTTGCTCTTTTGCTAATGCTAACAGATATTTATTAACACCCTCTAAAATATAATCAACATTAGTACCTGTTAGAGTTATACCATTAGTAAGTGCGTTTTTGTATGTGTCAGTATTAATGTGTGGCTCTTTAAGGAATACTAAATTTATCCCTCTGGAATACAGCTGTTGATACATATTAAATCCCTCATCAGCGTTACGACTCATTCTTGATACACTGTCGAATATTACAGTGTCATTTTCTTTAACTGTTTTTAGAAGTTTATCAAGCTCTTTTCTACCTTGAAATTTAGTACCTGTATATACTTCTGTAATTATTTGTGCGTTTGGGTATGCTGATGATATATTTCTTATCTGTCTTTCAATGCTCTGTTTTGCTGTACTTATTCTACAATATCCATATTGTCTGCTCATATAATCACCCTGTAGTAACAAATTTATCGTTCGTTAGATTTATTACTATAATTATACCCCATCCGAGTGCAAAATTCAAGCAGTTTTAATACTTTTTCTCGATAGGTTAAATTTAATACTTGCCAACAGATAAATAAAACAATATACTTAAATAAAAGGTTGTGAGATTATGGAATACACCATTTATAAAGAAAGCAAATTCAAAAAGCGATTTAAAAAGATAAAATCAAAAGCTGAAGATATTTTTATCTCTGTGGTTGCATTTATAGCAAAGCACACAAAATCTAAAAAGCTAAATAACTGGTTAAGCAAATACACCCAAAAGAGAATTGCACAAATCAAGCAAGAAATGAGCAAAGCTCTATGGAATAAACAGGCATTAGACAGAGCCAATAGAAGTATAGACCGAGAAAAAGCAACGCTTAATACAGCTGAAAAGCAATAATTAAAGGGTAGAGAATCGCAATTAAATTCTCTACCCTTGTTTTATTTATAGGTTTATTCCGTTTGATAACAAATACAAGCAATATTGATTCATTGAAACACCCTCAAGTTTTGACTTTTCAGAAAGTGCCTTGTGTAAGCTCTTAGGTAATCTTAGCTTGAATTGCCCACTATAGCTTTCAATATCCTGTGGCTCAGGTATAGTTATATTATCCTCAATGCAAGCAGTAAACCATTCTTTTTTTGCTTCTTCAAGCTGTTTTATGCCTTGCTCTATGGTGTCAGCACAGGTCATACAGCCTTTTAATTCAGGGCAATACAAAGCATATCCACCCTCTGTTTTGTCCTCTATAATCTCAATTTTGTAAGATAAACCCATATAATACTCTAAATTCTTATTCATAATATCACTCCATTTCAAGATACTCTTCAACTAACCTTGCTACTAATTCAATATATGCTTTGTTTAGTGGTGTATGCTTTGGTATGGTAATAGGGTTGCAGTTTGGTTTTCTGAATGTATAATGGCTACTGCCACTCTTTGGTTGGTGCTGTGTGTATCCCATTTTTATAAGTGCCTTTGCTAAGTCCTCAAAACGCAAGCCTTTATCCCTTTTTAGTATGGCTTGTATTAGTTTATCCCATTTGCTCACATTGTCACCTCTTTAATTATATTATATATGGTGTCGTATATGGTGTCAAGATGTTTATTTGTATTATACAACTGTTTATTCTGTTACTTGTTCATCATCTCTTAGCATTTTTTCTTTTATAGCTTCTCTTATGAATCCTGCTTTAGTTAAGTTATGCTTTTTACAATAATTATCTAATACTTCAGCTTCAGCCTTTGGCATAGATAATTTAACCTGTTTATAATTTTCAGCAATATATTTATCGTTTGCTTTTCTTTGTGCTGGTGATAGAGCCATATTTTTACCCCCTTTTTTTAATGCTGTATTCTTCTATTGCTATTATACATTTAGTACTAATATAAATCAATAACAAATATCCAAAAGCACCTGTTATATAATTTAACAAGTGCTTTTACTAAGTCACAAAATGCAAGCTCTATCCCTTTGTTGATATATTCTAAAATGTTTATCAGTTTGCTTTTATTTGATTTTCATTTATGCACTTTGTTGTAGTTGTTTAGATATGCAATCTGTGCAATCCTCGCTTGTGCATTGCTGATTATCTGACTCGTCCAAAGCATTTGCATACTGCCATAATGCGATAGAGATGGTAAACGATATAACAGTTACAATGATGTATGTTGATATGTCTGTTATGTTAGTATTGCAGACTGCTATAATAAATATAATTGCAGAAATAACCCTTAAAATATATGCGAATAGTTTCATTTGTTTATTCTCCTTCTTGTTTATGCGTTTAATATTCCACCAGTTACAGCACCACAGCCGAACCAGTGGAATATTTTTATTATAATACCTAGTGTGTATGTTATCTCTTAGCTTTCCAAGTCCAATATAATTCATCTGCTATGCAGAAAATAACCAAGCCTAATATATAAACTAACAACATATTTTCACCACCTTATTAATGTTGTGGGGTAGTGTTATGCTACCCCAAGTATATAATTAACTGCCTTTTCTGCTTTGCTACTAGCCGATACAATAAATCTGTTATCATTTTTAAGAACCTTTAACCAGCTTTGTATGTAGCTTGTTGAATTGGTAAATGTTTTATTTGTTTCAATGTTTAGCATACTCATAATGCTTGCAGAGCCTATCTCTGCCACTAGCTCCTCTTTGGAGTATTCCTCACTGCCAAACATAGAATTTATACCACTTGTTAAACGGTTTAATCTTGTTTTATGTCCTGTGCTGTGTGTTAATTCGTGAAATACTGTTGAATAGTATTCGTTTATGTTTGTGTATTGCTCTTTGCAAGGTACTTGTACCATATCAGCAGATGGACTATAAAAGGCTTTGTCTGTTGCAATCTCATTGAATATTATATCTTCTCTTGATATGTATTCATTAATCAAGCTGTCAGCACTTGCAATTGTTTTAATTGGTTCGTCCTTTGTATCATCGGTGTTAATTTCTACACCATCAACAGAAGAAATATGAAACACATTATAATATTTTAAATATGGAATATGTGTTGTTATCTTTTCACCCTGTATATTAACTTCTGTGCTTTCAATGATTTTCCAGAACACTATTATTTCAGATTTAGCACCCTTTTTTATTTTGCCCCCTAGCTGTTGCCACTGCTTAAAGGTTGCGTATGCTCCGTTGTGCTGTAGTATCATTTGATTTAACAGGCTGTAAGGCTTATTACTAACCACATTGTAAGCCCCACCATTAACACCACCCCAAGGCTTATGCCAAGGAATTACACCTTTTTCGAGTTGCTTAATAATTCTGTCTGTAACTAATTGATAAACATTAACACTCATTAATAAAACCACCTTTGTAATAAACTTAGTTTTGCGATTTATTTATTAGCTTTACTATGATTATATTATAACATATTAGTACCAATGTAGCAATATGCATTAGTACTAATATTAAGGTTGCTTTTCTAGTTAAATATTAGTACCAATATACATTTTAGATAAATAACCGATTATAAGATTGGCTAAAATGCGAATTGCAAATACATTGGTACTAATGTATAATATACTTGTAAGTTAAACAAGAGCTTAACAAATATTAATTAAAAGGTGGTTTTTATTATGACAAACAACAGCATTAACAACGAGGTAGCAGAACTAAGAGAACTAAAGGCAATGCGTGACGAACTAGAAGCCAACATAAAGGCAATAGAAAACAAAATCATTTCTTTTATGGTTGAGAATGACAAAAGCGAATACATAGGCGAGGACTTCAAAATTAAGTATTCAGAGTGTACCAGAACAACACTAGACAAAAAAAGACTTGAATCAGACCTTGGCGAACTATCAGAATATGAAAAGGTATCAACCTACCATAGATTAACAGTTAAATAATACAAGCCTTACAGCTGAATAAACGCAAAAAAGCAACACCAGTAATAATAAATTGGTGTTGCTTTTTTATTTCTTGATATAAATATAGTAAATCGCTTTGTATTCTATAGGTTCAGATATCTATATACCTCTATTTTCGTCATAAAGCCACGCTGTTGCGTTTTTATCGCCAAACAGCATAACTAGTACCTTGAAATAAAAATCGCTTAAAAGCCTTGCAAACAGAAAATAACGTACATTTGTTTGCTGTATATACTACACTCTTGCTTTGTAAAGTCTATAGGGGGGTATTTACATTTCAAAAAGTTTTGATGGGGGAATTTTGTGGATTAGTAGTGTCACACGAACATCAGCAAGATAAATTTTATTTATTCGATGTCAAATGCGTACTCCATAGAGAACACAAAAGCTTTCTAAGATTTTAGAAAACGCTAACCAATGTAAAACCTTACAACTGTATAAGACTAATTGGCACAATAGTTTTATACTACACATAAAATAACAATGACTATCTAATTTAGACAGCCATCACAAATTCATATCTTCAGCACAACTATATCAAGCACTAAGAGCAAATAGAACTTTAGCTCACTTTTGAGCAATAGTATAAATCTAAATTGAATTTAGCCATAAACTTAAAATTATAGCGTTTGTGTGGGTACACCTTAAAACAAGGCATACCACAACACGCTCAAATTTGAGCGACTTCATCCTATACAATCAGCTGTACAGCTGGTATGTGTTTACTTCTCACTTAACTTAGCACTGCTGAATTTTCAGCAATCAGCCATATAATTTCACCCTTAAAATAAAAACCTCTTACAGCTGATTTATAGCAATTTTAGACATAAATAAAAGCAGACAACCACACATCAGGTAGTTATCTGCTTGTTTACAGCTGTAATGTCGCTTCACAAATAGCATAAGGTCGTATTTTATGACTTGAGCTTTGGTTATTGCTAATGAGTAACCTACAT
>JAXJJE010000105.1:0-5362 GCA_036298405.1 Acutalibacteraceae bacterium | reverse complement strand
TTAGCACAGTATGAATCGGGCACACGAACACCTAAAGCAGATTTGACAGAATCTTTAGCTAATGTATTGGGTGTATCAACTATGGCATTGAATGTTCCTGATATTGATACAGACCTTGGCTTTATGCATACCCTCTTTGCGTTAGAAGATATTTACGGATTAAAGATAGATAAGCTCAATGACGAGGTGTGTATTCGTCTTGATAAGAATAGAGGAACATCTTACATTTCTCTGCTTGAGCGTTTTACTGCTTGGCAGAAAGAAGCTGAAAAGTACCGCAATGGTGAAATCAGCAAAGAGGAATATGATAAATGGCGTTATCGCTATCCTGAATTTGACAGCACTCAGCGTTGGACAAAGGTGCCTTCGCAGGAACTCAGCGATATACTAGTTGATAAACTAAAAAATAATTACAATTAAACGGAGATTTCTAATGTACAAAAGTAACACACCCTATATTTCTTATAAATACAAAACGGAAGATTATCTAAATTTGAACCTTTCTACTAATAGCGATGAGACGACATTTAGAACAGCAGTTGATATTTTTATTGATAGAATTCATAGCCGTTTTTTAGATCAAATTCATATTCTGGCTAAGGATTGTGACAGGAATGGCTTCTCAATTATGGCACTTGAGTGTTTACTTGTAGAGACTTTTGCTCAGTTTTTTGACGGAATTGATGACTCCGTTGGTGTATCAAGAGCTAAATACATTGATTTTCTAACAAATAATATTCATTGTTTCCCTTCTCGTACTGCAGCAAGTAGATTCTACTCGGACATTCGCTGTGGAATATTACATCAAGCTCAAACAAAACCTCGCAGTGCATTAACTTTTAATAAATTAACTGCGATAGATTTTCAGAATCAATTTCTAATGGTATCCGTTGATAGATTCGTTGAAGAGATGGATACATATTTCTATGAGTATTGCAAAAAGTTGATTAATGCCAATGATATGCATTTAAGAAGTAACTTTATCAAAAAGATGGATTATATTTGCCATCGCTAATAAAATACAAAAAGAGCTAACAGACTTTATAACAAAAATCTGTTAGCTCTTTATTTATGAATAATCTGAAATTGTTGCCAAAACATTGCCACGAGGCTTTTTGAAACCTCAAAAACCCAGTGTTTATGAGGTTTTTCAGCGTTTTTGGTATTACTCCCACTCGCAAAACAAAAACATACCTTAACTGATTTTGTTTTAGCGTTTTGGTTCAATTTGATAACTTTTGTTTTAGATTACCCTAATTGCATAGGTTATCCTAACTTTTGCTATCATTTAGCTATCACGAAATGATAGCACCAGCTGAGCATCCATGTTAGCTTATTCATTATACCCCATTTTGATTTGTTTTTCAATAGTTTATCATAAATTACACAAGAGTATATTATATGTACATTCTATGCTTTAATAATCAAACCTACATCTATTATAGGATTATTGTCTCCATGTATCTACAATTAACTGTATATCCAAATCTTGCCATTCTTTTTTCCATAATTCTATATATGGAATATCATTTGATGATGGCTTAGGATTACATTCATTAATTTTTACTATGGATGGTAAAATAACGGCATCACCTATCAATAATCCTTCTCCACATTTTAATGTAGGCATTTTTTCAATCAATTGTCCCATAGTATCTGGTAATAATCTTTTTACGTAGTTCTGATCATTTGGATTTGTTAATCTCATTGTAATGAAGTTATTACACTGAGAGAATATAGTTTCTGAAATTTCAGAAGGACGTTGACTTGCTAGCAAAAGAGTAATTCCATACTTTCTTCCTTCTTTTGCTATTCTTTCAATAGATTCTTTGGATGATCTAAACTTTGCAGAATCATTATTAGGTACATATTTATGTGCCTCTTCATAAACCAATAAAATTGGAGTGTCATTGTTTATCGTTTCCTCTGGACATTCATTATAACGTGCTCTTGTATAATAATAACCAAATTCAAACAACATTCTTGAGATCAAAGATACTGTTATGCTCAGCACCTCAAACGGAACTCCACTCAAATCAATAATTGTAACATTATAATTGTCGTCTTTATATCCAATAAACTGAGATAAAGTAACTTCGTGAGAATTTGTTATATTTTTTTGTGGGAACAAAAAACTTAATCTTTTATCATTTAGCTTATTTTCTAAACGATTTATGAAATTTCCGAAATTGCCATTATTTGTTCCAGAAGCAGAACTTCCCGTATACTCAACATCGTTAAGAAACAGCTTGTTTTTGGTATCTTCGCTAAAGATATAATCTGTTCCATCAGGGATTTTAAAAGGAATATGGTTGCTTTTATCCTTTTTTCGTTATTTCTATTCTTTATGTATTGTAATATTTGTTTAATATCAAAATAAACAGGTGTATCATATCCAATTTTTTCTTTAAAGTCACCAACACAATACATTTTTTTATTTTCTACAATAGCTTCTTTGAATACATTTCTTTGGTTATGGTCATTTGCTTCAGTATCAAGAAACAGCTCTTCAAGTTCTTCACTGCTTAATAACCAATATGGCAATACAATATTCGCAACATCCAGATAATTTGCGTTTGGAAACGCTGATTTATATTCTGAATGAATATCAAATATTATAATATGAGAGTTATTCAAACCATCATATTCTCCTTCTTTTATAGTAGTTGCAGATTGAATTATTTTAGCAATGGTATGTGACTTACCCGAACCTGTAGAACCGACTATTGCAATATGTTTGTTAAAAAAACAGTTTCCATCTACAGGCACTACGATATCGGGATTAGAAGATAACCTAGCGAAATCAAATTTAGCATTTACTTTTATAGAGTGCTCATAGATAGCTTTAATATCATCCGTTGTCGCCGGTTTTACATCTTTAGGTGGGATTGCAATTGTATCTCCACCTCTCTCAAATATACCATCCTTTACAATTCCCAATGGGTTAGCTTCTAATATATATTTCCTGTCTGCTTCTCCGTCAGCATTTATTATACTTTCTATTGAGTAGTTTTCAATAATAGCAAGCATAACTGCATCCTCACTATCAGAAATTCTTACATATGAACCCACTTTTAGTTTTTCTGTAGGTAACTCAAAATCTTCTAATTTATTTACTACAATTTTAACTTTATTTGGAAGTACTGAGATAACCTCAGCGTTTATTGATTCAATTATACTAGACATAATTCTCCTCCTTTCTTACACCATCTCAATTATATCGATAACTTTTTCAAATGGGATTTTTATATGTTTATGACTTGTGTTTTCATAATATATTTTACTACAGTAAAATTGGTATATTTCTATAGTTGAGCAAGTTGCCATATAAACACTCTCTAAAAAGTCGATGCTATCAATAATCCTTAATTGAATCAGATTATCTTTTGTTGGTTCTTTAACTACGGTAGAAGCACTAAAATCTGCACCTCTGAAATTGTAGCCATCAGTAAATACAACTTTATCCCTCGCTAATTTTTTCTTTAAATCAATAAGATTTTCTTCGTTTAGACCATACAAACAAAAATAGGGACAAAATTTAGGTTTGGCACGTGAAGAAAGGTTACTGTAAATGTCAGAAATATGAATAAGAACAGTTTTCAAATCTGTTAGAGAGGTACTGTTGTCACATTCTATCAAGAAAAATCTGTTGTAAGGTGATATATTTAATCCGTTGTAAAAATATTTCTTTTTAACAGCTTTTGCAAATTTTGAAGTACCGTTTTTTTGAAGTAACCACATTTCGTATTGTGCATCAACATTTTGCAATTTACTAATAAACTCTGCACGACTTATTGTTCTATCAGATATATTATCTTTTGTTGCCAAATCTTTTATAGCTGATAATGCACTGCAATAGTATGGTTCAACATTTTGTTTTCTACAGCCTAAACAAGAACACAGAAGTTGTTTTACAGTTTCTTCTTGTTTTTCGTAACTTTCTGCTCTAATATTTATTTTAAGTTTAGATAAAAAACTCGATATATCAGCGTCAGATAAGGAAAGTTCTGAATACAGTATGTGTTTTTTCTTGTCCTTAGTGTATGTAAAAAAGTGTTTTTTAGCAAAATCAACCGTTATTGTTGTAAGCTTATTTTGCCCAGATCGAAAAACTCCATAAATATAATAGTTATACTTACTGGCTTTGTTTTCAGAAAAATGCTTAAGCATCCAGCGGACAGCTGGAGCAATTACAGAATGATTATATTCTGAACCCTCATAACATTTACACTGATGAAATGCAATGTTGTTTTCTTTGTTTATATCAACATCTTCTACTCCTTCTACACAAATGGTATCATCATCATTTTTTAATGATAGCACTTGTATAATAGAGTAATCAAATTGATAAAAGTATCCACGAATAGTACTTACTGCTTCTCTGTTTGCCATTAATAACGCCTCGATTACAATTAACTTCTTTTTAATCTTCTTCGTTGTAGCTTTTTCCAAATCTCCCTACATTGCTTACACCATTCAGGTTCAATTTTTAGTAACTCAATCATTAATTCATCACCAATATCAAGTGCTTTTTCAACGTCTTGATTATTACGGATAATATCATCTATTTGATTGATAACATTCTTTTTATCATATGAGAATAGTTCCTGAATTTTGGGTAACATTACATTTCCAACTTCACCAGGCAAAATCTCAAGAACTCCGCCACCATAACTTCTACCACAGATTTCTGTAAACGCAAAAGATATACTATTATAGTAAGATAATAATATAAGCTCAGGGTCTATACCTTCGTAGAATTTAATCCTATGTGTGGTATCTGTAGAAACGGCATTGCAATGGTTTAAAACGAATTTTGGATATAAATTGTTTCTTCTCAAAAAGAAAGCATCAGGAACCCAAACAGAAGGAACGATATACCATCTGTCACGAATCGAGCATTTATATCCTTTGTGTTCTTCGGCTTGTTCACCAAGCTCAATATATTTTTTGTGCTTTTCAGGGTATTCATCAAAAGGAATATCTGGGAAATAAACAAGTCTTGCTCGTTTATCACTTTTGCGATTAATTTCCCAATCAGAATTTGTAAAATAAATGCCATGTAAGTGTGAGCTTCTACCAATCAAAGGTAAAGTAACGTCTTCTAACTCGTATTCTTTACAAGTTTCATCGGTGACAGAAAAATATTTGTTATTTCCAGTTGTAATACCCACGTTAATCAAAGCACATTCATCAAATCTGAAAAATCTGTTATCCGATTTTATTTTATTGATAAGCGTTATTTCTTCGGATGTCACGAAATACTTTGTCCACTTTTCTTTTACGTGCTGTAATTTTTGAAAATTAATCCTGTTTAAATCTAAAGTGTCAAAATCATCAAGATTTTGCATCTCTATAATTC
>JAXJJE010000104.1:0-1007 GCA_036298405.1 Acutalibacteraceae bacterium | reverse complement strand
GACAGACACGGTAACGGTCGTACAAAGGATTCTATTACACGCTATGTACAGGATGCCATCGGTATCAAATTATAAAACACAGGGAGATGAGTTACCAAAATGGCTAACGAAAAACCTTCAAATAATAATTATAGCGAAAACGAAAGCAAATTCTTATCTGCCATAGAGAAATACGCAGAGCAGCAAAGAGAAGCACTTATAAGCGAAACAGAGCTTTTCGAAAAGCAGGCTATGCAAAAGGCAGAGGAAGAAGGACTTCGAGATGCTTATAACCTTATTCATAAAGAGCAGGACGCAATGAAGTCTGCAATTTCTGCCGATATGGCTAAAAAGGAATCAGAGGGCAATCTTTTGATTTTCAAAAAGCGTCAGCAGATAACAAATCAGGTTTTTGCAAAGGCTACAGAAAAGCTACAGGAGTATACAAAAACAAAGGCATATTACGAAAAGCTTGTTGCTTACGCAAAGGAATGTGCTGAATTTTTTGATAATGCTACAGTAGAAATTTGTCTTTCAAAGCAGGATATGCAGTACGCAAATGATATAACAAAGCTGTTTAAAGGCGAGTGTACTGTAAAAGAGGTAGCCGATATTATAATCGGTGGACTAAGAGTTTACTGCCCAGAAAGACAGATAGCAGTAGATAAAACACTAGATACAAAGCTAGAGGAGCAAAGAGAGTGGTTTTATATCAACTCTGATTTGCAGGTAAGATAAATTGTGGTTTGTGGGGCTAATAACAAACTACGAAAAAGAAAAGCGTAAAGTTTAGGTCCAGCCTTTTTAAAGGGTGGTGGGTGATGTAACCAATTCCGTAGGAATTGATTGCCTGGGGTGAAACCCCTTATGGGATTTTAAAGGGCAAAGCCCTTTAACTTCTAGTTTTTCCTAAAAATGCCATTGAAAATGGCATTTTTAAATATTCTTGAGGCGTTAAGGGCGTTGCCCTTAAAACTTTATTTTATGTAAACAAGCACACAGTGCTTGTTTACGCAATCAATTTGCTT
>JAXJJE010000103.1:0-11113 GCA_036298405.1 Acutalibacteraceae bacterium | reverse complement strand
GTTTTAGCCGAGGATGTTGTTGATGTCATAGCCTGCTACCTCCATTTCGCTTATAAATATTTCCTCAAGAGTAAGAGGAAGTGTTTCATGATAAATAGGTTTATACACTTTTAAAGCATCTAATGCTTTATCTAAATCTCCACGTACAACCAATGTGTAAACCTTACCCGATAGCTTATTACTTACAATATCTAAACCCTTTAGTGCGTTCTCTGGCAATGGCTTTTCGAATGCTATCTGTATTCTGTGAAGGTCAAGCTTTAAATCATCAATATCCTTCTCCAGTAATACTCCACCCTTATGTAGAAATCCAATATGATCGCAGAAATCCTCAAGCTCTCTTAAATTATGAGAAGCAATTATAACGGTCATTTCGTTTTCTGCAACCTCTGAGATAATCAGCTTTTTAACAAGCTGACGAACAACCGGATCAAGTCCGTCAAAAATCTCATCTAAAAATAAATATTTAGGCTGAGTTGAAAGTGCAAGGATAAGTGCAACCTGTCTTTGCATACCCTTTGACATATTAATTACACGCTTTTTAGCGTCGATTGGGAACATTGCACTAATCTCTTTGAATTTTTCATCGCTCCAATTTGGATAAAGAAGCTTATACATATGTGAAGCACTCTCTAGTGTTTCACTATTTGTAAAGTAAGGAAAATCTGATACAAAGGTTGTTAAGCCCTTTGTAGCTTCATTATCAAAAATGTTTACATCATCAAATTTTACGATACCCTTATCAGTTAAATATACACCAGAAAGAATTCTGAGTAATGTACTTTTACCACTTCCGTTAGAGCCTACAAGACCAAAAATTGAGCCAGAATTAATTTTTATAGTAAAGTCCTTTAGTGCCTCTACATCTCCAAATGATTTTGATATACGACAAATATCGATCATTACTTTTTCAACTCCTTTCCATAAACATTATCAACAATTGTTGATACCTCTTTTTTCTGAACCCCTAGTTTAACGGCAAGCTCTACTGAATTACTTATGTTTTTTAAAGCCTCTGCCTTTTTACTGTCTATAATCGATATATTTTCCATAACAAATGACCCCTTACCTACAACGGAGTAAATAACTCCGTCTTGTTCAAGATTTTTATACGCCTTTGAAACCGTATTAGGATTAACATTAAGCTGTAACGCAAGCTGTCTTACTGGTGGCAGCTGTTGCTTTGGTTCTAACACTCCTAAAGTAATCTGCTTTACAACATTATTATAAAGCTGTTCATAGATTGGTTCTCGGCTAGTATAATCAATATTAAACAAGTTGCTCTACTCCTTTCGTTAATATTATATCGAGCTTGTAATTGTACTAGCTCAATTAGTACACTCTGATTATATATCATACACTTATCTTTTGCAAGTAAAAAATAGCAATTTTTTAAAGTTTGTACATTCTGCATTAATTGCACTACCTTAATTAGTACAATAAATATAAATTGTACTAATTCAATTAGTACACTGGTTGTAAAATAAAAGCAACAGAACAGATTATAATAAAATCAAAACCATTCTGCAGCTTATTAACTAATAATATTAGTGCATAAAAAAAGCCACTGCTTACAGTGGCTTAATATTGACTTTTTACCCGTTAAACAATATACTTAATTGTATATTAGTTCTCGTCAGGATTAGCCATAAAAGGTGTTAGGTCTCTTTTAAACTCATCACTTACCTGGTCGATAGTTTCAAGAGTAAGCTTTTTATTCAAATCCAAGCTAAGTACACCCATAATTGAGTGTGGGTCTATCTCAAGATTATCACTTTTAATAGACATTGTTATATCCGGATACTTCTCTGCTACTTCAACAAAGCGTCTTGCTGTAGCGATATCTGGAATATAAATTGTTGTTGAATACATTTTCTAATTCTCCCTTATCTAATAATGTCAATATCTTACCACTTTTTGCTCTTTAAATCAATATTAAAACTAAGTTTTATAACAGATAACGACAATTATTAAACATTATCGATAATTAATGTAATTTTATTCAAAAAAGAGGTTATTTATGAAGTTCTATATATTTACACTAGGTTGCAAGGTAAACCAATACGAATCGCAAATTATGCACGAAAGTCTAGAAAGTAACGGCTTTGAGTATACAAAGGAGTATAATAATGCAGATATTATTATTATCAACTCTTGCACGGTTACTTCTGCAAGCGATAGCAAGGCTGTTAAGCTTATGCACAGAATAAAACGAGAAAACCCTGAATCTGTTTTAGTGCTTACAGGTTGCTTACCTCAGGCATTCCCAAATGACGAAAGATTTATAGAAGCTGATATTATTCTTGGCAATAAATCAAGAGGTATTCTTGTGCCTACCCTACAGCAATATTTAACTAATCGTGTACGTATTATTAATGTAAGCGAGCATAAAACAGGCGATGATTTTGAAAATATGCAGATAAGCAATTTTACAGAACGAACAAGAGCTTTTGTAAAAATTGAGGACGGATGTAATAGATTTTGCTCTTACTGTATTATTCCATATGCAAGAGGCAGAGTACGCTCGAAGCCATTTGAGCAAATAAAAACAGAAATAGAAGCCCTGGCAAGCAAGGGCTTTAAAGAGGTTGTACTGGTAGGTATTAACCTTTCTGCTTATGGTCAGGAGCTTAATATGGACCTTGCCGATGCAGTTGAGGCTGCTTGCTCGGTAAATGGTATAGAGCGTGTACGTTTGGGTTCTCTTGAGCCAGAAAGAATGGACGAACCTACAATAGCTCGACTATCAAAAGAGGCTAAGCTTTGTCCACAATTTCATTTATCATTACAAAGTGGCTGTAACGAAACACTAAAAAGAATGAATCGTCATTATACAGCCGAAGAATACTACCAAATAGTAGAAAATCTAAGAAAAGCCTTTGATAACTGTGCTATCACAACAGATATAATGGTTGGCTTCCCTGGCGAAAGTGATGAGGAATTTAATAAATCTCTTGATTTTGCCAGAAAGGTATCATTTGCAAAGGTACACACCTTTGCATACTCACGCAGACCAGGTACTGTAGCTGATAAGGCTGAAAATCAGGTTGATGAAAGCATTAAGAATATTCGCTCAAAAAAAATGATAGAGCTTACAACAAAAACTCAAGAGGAGTTTTTAAAAGCTCAAATAGGCAAGGTTGAGCCTGTTTTATTTGAAAGAGAGAAAAATGGATACTACGAGGGTCATACAATGAATTATACACAGGTTATTGTAAAATCTGACATTGATATCAGTAACCAAATCATAAATGTAAAAATTACACAAGCAGATAAAAACAGATGTGTCGGTGTTTTAGCATAAGCTAAAGCACCGACATTGCATTTTCTACCTCTTTACTTGTTATTTCATTATCAAAATAATCTATATCGTATATCATATAGTTATCAATACCATTTTGCTGGCAAAGCTGTATTTGAGTTTTTAAGATGTCATCACTGTTTTTCCAGGTACCATCATCATAATCACTGTTAGCTTTATATAATGCTAAGCCTATACAAAGTGTTACCTTTTTACTTTTAGTAATCTCTAGCCATTCCTTTAGATTTTTATCAAACGGTAATGTGGCGTGTTCAAAATTTACGTAGATTTGTGGACATATATAATCTACATAGCCATAGCTATTACACCAAAGCTCTACATCGGCACCAATCTCGTTACAATTGTTGATATTGCATTGAGGTGAAATACCAAAGATAACATCTCTTTTTATATTTTTAATACAGCTGTAAACACTGCTTATAAGCATATTTACATTTGCTCTACGCCATTCAAATTGAGTAAGTGGTACACATTCGCTGTCAAGATTATCCAGATATTCCTGATAAAATTCGCTGTCTATAGCTGTATTTGAGCTTGGATAAAAATAATCATCAAATTGTATACCATCTATATTATAATTCTTAACAACCTCTTTTACCCCGTCAATAATTATTTTTTTACCCATATCACTTGACGGGTTAATATATTTACCACCGTCATACTCAATTATATCTGAAGCTTCTAGCCTATTAACAATACTACTTTTGGCAAGCTGTGGAGGTGTTTCTGCAGTTGATATTCTGTATGGGTTTATCCAAGCATGTAGCTTTAAATTGCTTTTATGTGCTGTATCTACCATATATTCAAGTGCATCAAACTCAGCGTTTACGCCTTGTTCACCTGTTAAAATATGAGAGGCTGGGTAAATATCTGATTTATAGAGTGCATCTGAAAATGGACGTATATGTACAATAAGGGTATTCATTTTATTGCTTAGTGCTGTTTGTATAATTTTATTGAAATTCTCTTTAAACGAGATTTCTGTATATTCGCCAGTATCAAGCGACATATACGGCACCCAAACACCACGCATATTTTCGATTTTTGCAGTATCATATGCCATAGTAGCTATATTGGATATATGGCTGTTAGCTATATTCAATTCTGTTTTTGTAGATGTAACCCTTATAATAGTAGTAAAAATCGCTACTATAACCAAAACACATACAGCACCTAACCACGCTTTATTATCTTTAATTTTAATAACCATTATAAATATCCTTTCAATTATAAAGCAATTTATAATAACTATTATTCTTTACAAGTAAGCTTTATGCATTTTATCTGTAAAAAAAGAACATCTTTACAGAGTTATACTATTTTATAATTCTAAACAATAGAGCAGATTTTTCTGGCAAATAGCATACCACTTAAAGGCTGACGCCTTGCGAGGACAAGCTATGAAATCCAGTGAAAAACATACCGTAAAGATATCTGGCTGTTAGAATAGAAATAGTATTAATTTTTCTGTAAAGATGTTGCTTTTTTATGTAATTATTTTATAATTTTTAAAATATAAATAGAGTATGTATAATCTTAATCTTCTTTCTCTGACATTTCGTGCAGACAGTTGTGGCACACCATACGCCCCTTAAACATTGTAAGGTTTGATATATTGCCACAGAATATACAGTCTGGCTGGTACTTACGCATAAGTATACCCTCATCAAGTGTAATAAGCTCTAGAGCTTCGTTTTTGCTTATATCATAAGCTTTTCTGATTGTAGATGGTATTACTATTCTACCAAGTGCATCAACAACACATACCTGACCCTTGTGATTTTTTGTATTCTTTTCCATCATTATTTCTCCTTTATCTTCCAAAAACTTCCTCATTAAATGCTTTTACAGAATTTCTTTATTCTCATTGTCATTATTTTACCAATTTATGGTTAATGTGTCAATAATATCTAACAAATATTTAATATTTATTAACATTTTGTATTTTATTTTTACATAGGTGTATAAATTATGATAAATTATATTTGGGCAGTATTAATGCTGGTTGCTATTATTTTTTCAATTATCACTGGCAACGGCAACGAAGTAGGGAACGCATTTTTAAGCAGTGGTAAAGCCTCAGTTGATTTACTGCTTACACTTGCAGGCACTATAAGCCTATGGAGTGGCGTTATGGCTATTGCAGATAAAAGTGGTATAACTCATAATCTTTCTGTTTTATTTAACCCCGTGCTTAAATTGCTTTTTAAGGATTATAAGTCTGACAAAAAGGTAATGGAAGCTGTAAGTACAAATATTACAGCAAATTTAATAGGCTTGGGCAATGCAGCTACGCCGGCAGGGTTAAAAGCAATAGCCAGTATGTATACGGGCGAAAACAAAATAAACAACAGTATGGCTACCTTTGTTGTAATGAATACATCATCAATACAAATAATACCAACAACTATTGCAGCACTAAGACTTTCTAAGGGAAGTAATGCACCAATGGAAATTGCACCGTGTATATGGGTTTCTTCAATATGTGCTTTAGCTGTGGGTATATTATCAGTAAAGCTATGTGGTGCAATACAAAAAGGTGGTGATTAAGTGGAATACATTGCTTCTACAGCTATAGTTTTTATAGTTGGCATAATAATCGCTATTGGGTTAATAAAAAAGCAAGAGGTTTTTTTACTGTTTACTGCAGGAGCTATGGAAGGGTTAAAGACAACAATGAAAATAGCACCGTCTATTATAGGGTTGATTATGATGGTTACACTACTGCAAAGCAGTGGAATATTTAACGCACTTAGCAGTGCATTATCTCCGTTTTGTACTGCTGTAGGCTTCCCTGCTGAGGTTATGCCTTTGGCGTTGTTAAGACCTATAAGTGGAAGTGGTTCACTTGCTATACTTGATAATATATTAACACAAAACGGAGCTGACTCGTTTGCTGGTAGAGTTGCAAGTGTAATGATGGGTTCTACCGAAACCACATTTTACACCATAGCAACCTACTTTGGCTGTGTAAACATAACAAAAACAGGCTACACCGTGCCCTGTGCGTTGCTTGCTGACTTAACAGGTATAATTATGAGTGTGGTAACTGTAGCCTTGTTTTTTTAAATATGGCAAAATCTCCTGTACACCGATACACAGGAGATTTTTTATGCAAATAACGCACTCATTTTATCAATCTGAGATGAAACAGAGCTGTTTACTGTACTATTAATAAACAAAACGATAGATATATCATTTTTTGCTACATAGTTAATTATATTGCCATTGTAAAGTCTGAAATCAATAGAATGTACCTCGTCATAATTATTTACGAGCCACGGAACAAAAGCGTTGCCGTATGAATCCTTTACGACAAGTATTTTTTTATTATTTATAGAGCTATCATTCACAATTTTAGTTACAGCGTTATCACCATAGATAAACAAATTATAATCTCTTACAGCTTCATTATATACATTTCTGTATTCCTTCCACTCTGAGCTATTATTTTTTAACACGCTTATGGTGTATGATTTTGGTATATCGTAATAGGTTATGGTATCTGGGTTATTAATAAGAACCTCTGCGTTTGTTGACTTGTAGAGAGAGCCTACATAGTTTGTAATTTTATTAGAGGTAAGCTCTGACAGCTTTACAGGAGTTTCGTCTGCTACCTCACAGAATTTTTCGTATGCATAATATGCACCAAGTGAAGTCCAACGATGATCGGTATTCAAATAAAGAGCTTCCTTCTTTTTTTCTTCAAATATATCGTACACATTTATTGAATTAACTTTAGATGAATAGGATTTAAAAATATTATCAAGATATTTCTTTTGGTCGGTTGATACCACTGTTTTTTCTAATCTGTCTGGCAGGCCAAAGGCTGTATGTGTAGGTACAACAAGATTATACACAGCTACATTACTACCAAGCTTATTTTTATAGTGCGAAATTGCACCAGCATAAGAAGCTGCTGCCCCATTTGAAGCTTGGAAGGTTTCATAAGCCTTGTTATTCCAGATATAGACACCCTGCTCGGTTAAATATCCGTTTTCGCCATTGTCTGGTATATCATCAGAGCTGGATTGTGAATTTATCTGTGATGTATTTTCTCCTTGCTGTGATGGACTACTAGGGTCTTTTAGGTTGCTGATAGTTTTATTTATACAAGAGGAGATAATACCGAAAACAAATAAAATAATTACTATTAAAGCAATAATAGAAAACAGCATTTTTCTCTCTTTAGCTTTTTTGATTTCTTTTTTACGTTTTCTTCTACGCTGTATTTGTCTTTCTGTTAAGCGTTGTTGTTTGCTTTCTTCTGATGTTTTTCTTCTTTTTTTACTTCTATTGCTCACGGTGTCACTCCTTTCTTTGCTTTAAAATACTGTATAGCCAATTATAATTTAAAAACTTATTTTTTTCAACATATTTCATAGTATTTTAACAAATAAGAAAAGAGTTAAGTTTTGCTTTATGCGAATTTTAAACTACTTGATAAATTTTAACATACGACAAAAACTGCCTGTAATACTAAACACCATTTAAAATCAGGAAAAGAATTTCGAGCAGATTTTGTGCTGAACGAATACTGATCCACAGCAAGGCTGTCGCCTTGCGAGGACGCAGTATGAAGTGCAGTGCAAAATATGCCGAAAGAATTCTGTATTTTAAATGGTGTTTAGTATAAGATTTATTACAGACAGTTTTATTAAAATTAGCTTAATATAAGTTTTTATTTTTCAATATCGTATTCCCAGTCGATTATTCCACCAAATTCTACGATATTTGTATATCCAAGTGATATCAACATTGCTGACGCATTTTTACTTCTGCGTCCACTGCGACAATATACCATAATAAGCTGGTCTTTGTCTGGCAATTCTCCTTCTGCCCTACTTTCAATTTCATAATCTGGTATAAGAACAGCATTTTTTATGTGCCCCTGCTCATATTCTTCTTCTGTTCGTACATCAAGGATAATATATGAGTCCTCAGTATCCATAAGCTCTTTAGCTTCTTGCGAAGAAACACTTCTATAAGTAATCATAGCTTCCTCCTCATTCTGACATCCACAGACTGCAATCAAAATTATTATTACTGAAATAAACGAAAATATTCTGATTAAGCACTTTTTAGTTTTCATAATTAGCTCACCATAAATATAAGATTAAACAATCCATTAAAGCTGTAATGACTTAGATAAAAACAACGATATTTCCTGAAGCATTTTATTTGCGTCAGCTTTGCCAAGCTCGTACATTTCTTTTATAACATCAGGATTATGCTCCATTCTGCCAACCTTTATTAGCTTGCTTGGACGCAAAACTAAAACATTACCAAGCTTTTCTTGCTCTTCTATGTATTTTATAGTTTTGTTATAAACAGCATATCTGCTTTTCATTGCTTTTATAAACTTTGGGTACTTGCCATAGTAAAGCTTTGCAAGCATATTATTTTCTGGCTTTTTTACATAGCCCTTTGGTCGGGTAAGAATAACAAGATTCTTTGTATAGCCCATATCCTGAAATGCCTTTAGAGGAACACTGTCACATACGCCACCATCCAGTAGCTTTAAACCATCTATCTCTACAATTTTTGATACATAAGGCAAAGAAGCAGAGGCTCTTAGATAATCCATTTTTTCACCTCGTAAAGTTTTACACCTTATATATTCAGCTTTACCGGTTTCAAGGTTACTACAGGTTACATAATACTTAATATCAGATTTTTCAAAGGTATCATAATCAAATGGGTCAAGCTTGTTTGGTAGCTGATTATAGGCAAAATCAGTATTTACAACACTACCTGTTGTAAGAAATGAGTACACGCTCATATAATTTTTTTCTCTTGCAAGCTTTATATTATAACGGATATTTCTGCCATATTGCTTAGAAACATAGGAGCAGGAATTTACTGCACCAGCTGATGTACCTATAATGCCATCTGGAAAGATATTATTTTCTAGTAAAACATCTAACACACCTGCAGCATAGATTCCTCTTTTGCCTCCACCCTCCATAATTATTCCGGTTTTCATAATTCAACCTCCTTACTTTACAATCTTTTTATTACACCATATTAAACAGCTTATGTATAGCCAACCAGCTGTTAGCAAAATCAACCTTTCCAAGACCTATAAAGTTATCCTCAAGCTTTACTCTTAAAATTTCACCGTCAGATAAATTCTTGATTTTCAAGCGTGATAAATCAAGCTGACCACCATTGCAAAATCTTTTTGCCTGTGGCTGTGACACCTTTATTTGTCTGTATGGTGTAAATACACCTTCAACGCTATGTACGTGCTCTGCAAGCAAATTTTCGCTTGCAAGCTGTTTTGCTTGCTCGATTGTAATAGCATTATCTAAGCTAAAGCCACAAGCGTAGGTACGACATAAATCTGTCATAACAGCACCACAGCGAAGCTTATTACCTATATCATCTATTAAAGATCGAATATATGTACCCTTTGAACAAGCTACTAACAGCTTGCCTGTACCCTCAGCTTCGTTAAAGCTTAAAAGCTTTAGAGTACTTATTTTTACTTGTCTTTTTTCACGCTCTACCTCTATACCCTGTCGTGCAAGCTCATAAAGTCTTTTTCCGTCCTTTTGCACAGCTGAATACATTGGTGGAAGCTGAAAAATATCACCAGTAAACTCTGGTAACAGATTCTCTATATCGGATACCGATATAGAGAATGGCTTATTTTCTTTAACAGTACCCCATATATCAAGTGTATCGGTAGTAATTCCAAGCTTAAACTCAGCAATATACTCCTTATCACTGTCTGGTAAAAGCGATTGTGCTTTTGTTGCGTTACCAAAAAGCAAAGGCAATACTCCAGTAGCCATTGGGTCTAGCGTACCAGTATGACCTACCTTTTTAGTTTTAGCTACACCACGCATTACTGCTACAACGTCAAACGATGTAAAATTTTGTGGTTTATTTATTACTATAATTCCATCCATAGGTAAAACCTACTTTTCTAAAAATTATTTAACATCTAAAAATTCGTAAACAACAGGTAAAATTATTTCTTTAACCTGTTGTATTGTACCCTCAATAGCACAGCCTGCGGCAGCCTTATGACCACCACCACCAAAACGCTGACAAATACTGCTTGCGTCAATGCCATCATTTGTTCTTACAGAAATTTTAAAGGTTTTTTCGTCTTTTTCTCGAAGAGTTATACCAATCTTAACACCCTCGATAGTACGAGGAATAGCAGATATACCCTCTACCATATCCTCGCTGATATCAAAACGTTTTAAAATCTCTTTAGTTGTATAAGCAAAGGCTACCTTATCATCATAAAAATATTCCATATTGCCTATTACATACGCCTCTAGTGCCTTTTTATTTTTAGACACTGTGTCGAACATCTCTTTATTTATTTTGTAAGAGTCACAACCATACTCCATAAGTCTTGCAGCTGTAAGGTGGGTTTGTACAGTTGTATTCGTATACTTAAAACAGCCTGTATCTGTAGCAACACCTGTATATATAGCATTTGCTATTGTCTTTGTGAAGGTTATATCCAGGGCTTCACCCAGCATAAAAATATTCTCACAGTTTGATGCTAGGCAGTTTACATAATAGCTGTCTGCAAATGCTCTGTGTGACTCGTGGTGGTCGATAGCTAGCTTTATCTGTGGTGTATACACCTCTAGCTCGCCTAAAAGCTTGCTGTCGGCAACATCTACCGAAATATAGGTTTGAGGTATAAAATCAGCTTTATCTATGCCTGCTTCTAAATATTCAAACTTTGCTGGTAGTGTACCGTTTACTAACACCTTTGCTTTTTTGCCAATTTGCTGTAGCATTTCACATAACGCATAGGCT
>JAXJJE010000102.1:0-1243 GCA_036298405.1 Acutalibacteraceae bacterium | reverse complement strand
ATTTTTGATAATCTTTTTCCTTGAGTTTGTTTATTCTTTCTTTGTTATTCATTGAAACATCACCAACTCAAGTATAGTTTATTTTTTTGCTGTTTTCAAGGTTATCGAACAAGTCTATTATAAAAAAATTTTAGAATACCCACTGCAGATTAATTTATGCAGTGGGTTAATTCTTTAGATTATAGTATATATTCCAGCTTATAATTTATGCTTTTACAAAATCTGACATTAAAGTAAAGCCGTTTTCATTATAAACACCTGTAGACTCGGCAGAATTTTCATCAAATACTGTAATACCATTATCCTGCTTATTATTGCTTGTATAAACAAGATATGGAACCGGCTTATTTGTATGAGTTTTAATAGCAAGTGGTGTTGGGTGATCTGGACAAATCAGAATTTTATAATCGTCACCACAATTATTAAAATATTCAACAAGTGGTGCAAGAATTTTACTGTCGATAAGCTCTATAGCCTTAATCTTGTTTTCTACCTCTCCACGGTGACCACACTCGTCTGGTGCTTCTACATGGATATATACAAAATCCTGACCACGCTCATATTCATCTATTGCAGCCTGTAGCTTGCCTTCAAAGTTAGTATCTATATAGCCTGTAGCACCCTCAACGTCTGGTGTAGACATTTCTGCACATATACCAATACCCTTTAAAAGGTCAACAGCAGAAATTACCGAACCCTTTACGCCATACTTTTTCTCGAAGCTGTCAAGAAGTGGCTTTGTACCCTCTCCCCATAGCCAGATTGAGTTTGCTGGCTTTTTGCCACGGTTAATTCTTTCTATATTAACAGGGTGGTCCTTAAGAAGCTCATAGCTTCTTACCATTAAATCATAAAGACTATCTACATCCTCACCCTTAGGAATATACTCCTTAATTGGATTACCAGTAATATCGTGAGGTGGTGTAAGTACACCAGGCTGTGGATTACCGTTTGCCCATACTAAGCAATGACGATAGCTTACACCTGGATAAAATTTAAAAATATCATTACCAAGCTTTTCTTCGATATACTCTACAAGAATCTTTGCCTCTGCTGTAGAAATATCATCTGCACAATAGTCAAGAATTGTTTTATCGCTATACTCTGCTTCGTCTGAAAGTGTAACAAGGTTACAACGCAAGGTTACATCTGTATCCTTTAAATCTATACCGATACTTGCAGCCTCAAGTGGAGAACGACCTGAATAATATTTAGCAGGCTCGTAACCCATAACAGAAAGATT
>JAXJJE010000101.1:0-1918 GCA_036298405.1 Acutalibacteraceae bacterium | reverse complement strand
TCTCTACCGTTTTCACTTCCTACCAGAGCCTTATCTTCTGATTTCAGCTTCTGAACAATTCTGGTCAGCTGACTACTTTGTTTAGGATATTCTATTGTTACAGTCAACTCTTTATCTGGATTTTCTTTAAAAATCAGTTTCATTTTGCCACCTCCTGTATATATCTTATCTGATTACACCATCACTTTCAACCAATTAAGACCAACTTACAAAATACCACTACTCAGTTACAAGCTGTTTCAGAATATTCACATACTGATTAGTTCACACAAAAAACGCTCTATATCAGTTACATAAACCGGTATAGAGCGTTTTTATTTTTGTATAGAATTATCTGAGATGAAAATATATCTATACTAATGATTTTTACAATCATACAGTCTGCAAGAATAAAGCCTATCAATAAACACTTTACAACACTGTTTATTCGATTAAAAATAAAATAAACAGTATTAAATGCTATTTCCGTTTTTGTATGTTGGAATAGATTTTCAGCAGAATTCGCTTAGAAGCAGAATAAAGCAGGCATGTATCGCTTCTCGCTGATAAGCGATACATGAGTTAATTATGCCTACAGTCTGTCTTGTGTTACGGTAAATATCAGTATACACTACAATCTGATATAAAAGCAAAAATCGTCTGATTGCACTTTTTCAAAATATAATCAATCCTTTTTGCTTATATACTCTATAAACTCCAGTGTTTTTGACCAATACTTAATACCCCAGTTTTCGAAGCTCCATTCTTCCATGTATTCGTTGCACTCGTAGTCGATATAATATATCAAGCCGTTTTGTACTACAAAATTAGTTGGGAAATAGTCAATGTTAAGCCCTGCTTTTTTAGCTGTTTCTGCCATTTCACGAATTTGCTCCATATAAGGCTCAACTGATACATCGTTTTTTACCATATCAAAAATCGTATTGCCATCTATGTATTCTTTTAAAATTCGCTCGTTTTCAATATCTATTTCCAGCATTTCTGGTATTCTGATACCAGCATTAAGAAGGCGTTTGTAGTCGTTATTTTCTGACTCTATTTTGTTGCCAAAGGTATAATAGGAACAAGGTTCATGATGTATCTGCTTTAATACATACTGCTTTCCGTCCTTTTCTGCAAGGTAAGAATAGCCAACCTTTCCTTTACCGAGCAATTTAATAATTGAATATTCCTTTTCGTTAACCGTTAAAGCTCTCATTTGCTACACTCCTTATAATAATTATAAATTAATTTTAAAACCATCCATAATTTCTTTTACTATGTTAAGTATTATCATCAATAGCATAATAAAATATGAAATTATATTTATGCTCAAAAGCTGACATATTCACAATCAACATCACTTGCATTATACACTCTTCAGATATATAATGCTTATAGTATTCTAACACAATTTTTACACAATACTAATATGGTGATATTCATGAAAAACATTTTACACGAAACAAAGGTACATGGCAGGATTACATTCCCATATATGGTTTATAGAGGTCAGCTACCTGAATATCTTCAAAGCTACCCTGTACATTGGCATAAGGAAATGGAGATTATTTATGTTGTAAATGGTCACGGCACAGTCACCGTACAGACATCAAAATATAATTTATGCGAAGGAGATATTATCCTTATTCAACCCGAAACGCTCCACTCAATCGAACAGCTTGATAACCAGCATATGGAATATTTCAATATCATTTTTGACTTCAATCTGCTTGAGAGCGACACAAGCTACTGCTACATAAATTTTCTAAAGCCCATTTACGAGCATAGAAAAACTGTTCCTGTTTATATTAACAATAACGAACCTCTTTCAGCTCTTATAACACCTCATATTAAGTATCTTATAGATAATCGAAAGCAAAAATTTTCTGGTAATGAGCTTATGGTAAAATCAAATCTTTACGCTATTATTCATCAC
>JAXJJE010000100.1:0-1180 GCA_036298405.1 Acutalibacteraceae bacterium | reverse complement strand
GGTTACCCCAACTATTGACATAGAGCCTTATAAAAATATCTATCGATAAAAACGGGCGAACCATAGTGGTTCGCCCGAAAATTATTGAAATAATTTTTTTATTATTTAAAGCAAATTACTTGCTTGCCTTCTCTTTAAGAGCAGCCTGTGCAGCAGCTAGTCTAGCGATTGGCACTCTGAATGGAGAACAAGATACATAGTCTAGGCCTACAAAGTGGCAGAACTCAACTGATGATGGGTCACCACCGTGCTCACCACAGATACCTAGCTTAATGTCAGGTCTTGTTGACTTACCTAGCTCAACAGCCATCTTAACTAGTTTACCAACACCTGTCTGGTCTAGCTTAGCAAATGGATCTGACTCGTAGATCTTTGTGTCATAGTAAGCGTCTAGGAACTTACCAGCGTCATCACGGCTGAAGCCGAATGTCATCTGTGTAAGGTCGTTAGTACCAAAGCTGAAGAACTCAGCCTCTTTAGCGATCTCGTCAGCTGTTAGAGCAGCTCTTGGGATCTCGATCATTGTACCAACCTTGTATTCCATAGTTACGCCAGCCTCAGCGATGATCTTATCAGCTGTAGCTGTAACTACGTCCTTAACATACTTAAGCTCTTTGATCTCGCCTACAAGTGGAATCATAATCTCAGGTACGATGTTGTACTCTGGGTTCTCCTTGTTAACAGCGATAGCAGCATTGATAACAGCTGTTGTCTGCATAGCAGCGATCTCTGGGTATGTTACAGCAAGACGGCAACCACGGTGACCCATCATTGGGTTAAACTCGTGTAGACCCTCGATGATTTCCTTTAGGTGCTCAACTGAGATGTTCATCTCACCAGCTAGCTCGTTGATGTCCTCTTCCTTTGTAGGAACGAACTCATGTAGAGGTGGATCTAGGAATCTGATTGTCATTGGACGACCCTCAAGAACTCTGTACATCTCCTCGAAGTCACCCTGCTGTAGTGGCATAATCTTAGCAAGAGCCTTTTCTCTCTCTTCTACTGTCTCAGAAACGATCATCTCACGGATAGCCTTAATTCTGTCACCCTCGAAGAACATATGCTCTGTACGGCAAAGACCGATACCCTCAGCACCAAACTTAACAGCCTGAGCTGTATCTCTTGGGTTATCAGCATTTGTTCTAACTTTTAATGTTCTGTATTTGTCTGCCCAAGCCAT
>JAXJJE010000099.1:0-1051 GCA_036298405.1 Acutalibacteraceae bacterium | reverse complement strand
TTGTTTCTACCAAGCCCTTAGCCACAGCTGGACCAATAGCAAGTGGTACACCTGTTGTATAACAGCCTGGGTTTGCAATAGTTTTTTTGCCCTTTATATTGGCTCTGAAAAACTCTGGCAAAGCATATACAGAATTTTTATGTAGCTCTTTATCTGTGTATTCTCCACCATACCATTCTTTATAGTCGTCCTCGTTTTCTAGTCTGAAATCTGCACCAAGGTCTATAAAAATTTTATCTTTATCAAAGCAGGTTTTTGCAAGCTCCTGTGAAAGTCCATGTGGTAAAGCTGCAAAAATAACATCGCATTTTTCTACAACATCGTCTGCATTCTCGCAAACCATATCATTTAATTTATAATAAGCTGGGTAAACCTCGCTTAGTGCCTTACCCTCAAAACTCACAGAGCTAATTGCTGTAACCTCTGCCTGTGGGTGAGTCATAAGCAAGCGTACAAGCTCTGCACCAGCATAGCCTGTTGCCCCAATAATACCAACCTTTATCATCTTATTTCTCTCTTTCTCCAGCCTTTGAAAAGGCTGGTGCCAAACTTTAAGCTCGCTCAAATTTTTCGTTGAAAAATTTTTCGCTCGGATTTTTTTAACCATAGCTTTATTGCTGTTTTGGGTAAATAATAAATCTATGGTACGGTTTTTGGATAACCTTAGATTTGCTTAAAGTATAATAAATCTATTTTAATATTAGCCTAAAAGCTCTCTAACCTCTTTAACAGCGTTAAGAACATTTGCAGGGCCACCGTATGGGCTTCTTTCGTTTACACACTTCTCCAGTGAGATAGCCTCGTATACGCCTTCATCAAAAATATCGCAAACTGCTTTGTATTCCTCAATTGGCAGAGTTTCAAGTGTTAAACCCTTTTCAATGCAAACTGCAACAAGTGAGCCTGTTGCCTTGTATGCATCTCTGAATGGCAAGCCCTTTTTAACAAGATAGTCTGCACAGTCAGTTGCGTTTATAAATCCACCAGCTGCTGCCTTACGCATATTCTGTGGGATAACTGTCATAGTGTCTAGCATTGGAGTAAACGCTGT
>JAXJJE010000098.1:0-2021 GCA_036298405.1 Acutalibacteraceae bacterium | reverse complement strand
CTCCTGTTATTGCTATCATAAATCTAACCTCACAATATAATGTAACCTTTTATTTATCACAGACTACTGCCTGCTCTTGTTTTATTCTGATTCTTCTTAATCCTACACCGATAAGAAATACTAACACAGTCGGCAATATTCCACGAGTTGAATCCAGCATAACGAAGTATTCTTGCTTAATCTGAAGAACACCTGCTGTCACAAACAGCATTGTAGGTACTGCGTCTTCCATAGAATGTGCAATCACACATGGCCAAACTGAATTTGTTAATCTTCTAAGCTCTACAAACATTGGTGACCAGAAAATCATCACAGCAATTCCTACTACCACCATCATTGGTCTGCTTATCTGAGTAAAGTATTCGTCAGGCAGAAAAAACATATAGTATGTAATATGCCACATCCCCCAGATTAAACCATTAAATAAATACAAAAGCCAATCATTCATTCCTGCTTTTTCTAAGTAGGTAAAAAGACTTCCTCTCCAGGCAAACTCTTCGAAGATGTTCTTTATAAAGCTTCCTGAAAACGAGCTGAGCATAAGTACAAACAATGCACTCAGCTCTATCTCTCCTACAGTTAAGCCACCTGTAATTTTAGCCACAATAATGTTAATCAGCATTACACAAGGGAACACAAAAACAGAAGCAGAGTACCATTTCAGATTGTGCTTAAAATTTGGTTTGACACCAATTTGCTTCAAATCTTTATTGATAATTCCAAGAACCACACCTGTTAAAAGTGGAAGCACTAACCACAGCCCCATTCCAAGCGAACTGCCCTCAGGTTGCTCTGTAAGAACTTGATCCAACAAATATCCAAAAAGTCCTGCCGTTATTGTTACAAACACAAAAATCGCTAACGTAATTTTATATCGTTTACTCATTGTCTTATTCATTACAATCTACTCTTTTCTGTTGATTATTTTCGTTTTTTAATATCGCTAAAAACCATTCCTTATCCGGTAATTTCAAATCTTCTCTGACTACCAAGGTCTCTGCAAAGCCTTGAATACTGCTGTAAAACATTACCGAAAGGGTCAATGGATCTCCCTGTCTGATTAAGCCCAGCTTCTGTCCTTTTTCAATGTATGGTACGCTCAAAGCTTCAATATCATGCTCTTTCATCATCTGAGTTGCACGTTCTGATATATCTTTTGCATTTATTGCTACCAGACCCATAAATACAAACATTCTTGAAGCAAAGCTATTTTGTGTAGCAACCGACAGAAACCACTCAACCTGCTTTTCAAAAAACACCAATGGCGACTCATCTTCATCAGCTTCTGCCGTCATCGGTTCGCAACCTATTTCCACCAGTGCTTCATAAAGAGCCAGCTTGTTTGGAAAGTAGTGAAACATAAGTCCTGAGCTTATCCCGGCTTCCTCTGCAATTTTTCTGGTAGAAGTACCGTAAAATCCATATCGGATAAAATGAGTCAAAGCAATATCTAAAATCTGCCATTTTCTCATTTCGTGCTGTTCTTGTTTCTTTGTCATTTTATATCAACTCCTTTGCAGATAAGTATAAGATGTTGTTGAGCAATTGCTTAACAATTATATATTAAGCAACTACTCAATATTTGTCAAGTGTTTTTTGTAGCTTTCGTAATAAAAAACTCGATAAAATTTCCTAAGCAATATCTTTGATCTGGATATAAATTTCTGTACCGATATCATCATAAGCTAACCCCGATGGGTAAGCGTAATTCAATCACGCATAGAACCCCTAGCAAAAGTAATTTATAAGATTACTTCTGTTGATGGGTCTTGATTTATAATATTCAGGTATTTGCTCTGACAAAAGAAGATGATTATTATACTAATCTCAAATAATAAGCTATATAACATTATTTGCCATTAACACTTTATACTAATACCTAATTAAACACTAGACATCTTATCGGCATAATTTACTCAGCACTTCGTCCTTCTTCTTGACAAGCGACAGCTTGCCTGCGTCGTCGTCCTCGTTCTGAGCAAATTCTGCTCGACAATCTATTCAATCGTTTAATCAGGTAT
>JAXJJE010000097.1:0-9059 GCA_036298405.1 Acutalibacteraceae bacterium | reverse complement strand
ATCATAAGCTATAAATTCCCCCCACAAAATTCTGTTTTTGAATTTTGTGGGGGGATTTTTGTGGGGGGATTTTTATGTAGCTATGTAACTTTAGTGTAAGAGCTCTCAGCCCTCTCGGGTTCAAGTCCTCTTAATTTGTGTATATAGCAAAAAAGGCGATAAGTATGAACTTAACGCCTTTTTCTTGGTGAGAGTAATGGGACTTGAACCCATACGTCAAAGACACACGCCCCTCAAACGTGCCTGTCTGCCTATTCCAGCACACTCGCATATTTTTTAACTTTTTTATTATACCAAAGCTTTTTTATTATGTCAATAGCTTATCTCAAGTAACACTAAACTTAACAAATTTTAAATGCAAAAATCTTTTAAACAGCTTTTGCACTGCACTTTATACTGTCTCTTCATTCAACGTCAACCTTGCTGTGGGGCAGTATTTGTTCAGCACAAAATCTGCTCAAAATTCTATTTCTGATTTTTAATGATGTTTAGTATAAAGCTGTATTCACATAAAACCAGTTTTAATATAATTAATTTACTGATAAATACACTTTCTAATAAAATTTCAATTCACAATAATATACATTAATCAGCTTAAATTTTTCTTAGTGCTATACAAAAACAATAAAAGACTTACTGAATTTTCTATTTTTAATCCTATAGTAAAGGATTTATACATATGATATAATTTAGTTGTTTAATTAGCACTAAAAGACTACGAAAAGAGGCGAAGGAAAAATGAAAAAATTTAAACACACACTTATAAAAGCTGTTTCTGTAATGCTTACGGTGATTCTTATTTCGGTAAGCATACCTTTTACAGCTTCTGCTGTAAGCAGCTCTACCCCACCTGCTTATGTTACATCTAGCAAAGCAAAAGCTTTGTGGGCAGAGGGTACTACTGCAACAACTACCAATAATATTGATGCCGTAAAATGGTACGAAAAGGAAGGTAAGTATTATTGGTTTTTACCATCATCGGCTGATTTATCAAGCCTTACTGTTTATCATAATTTTTCAAATGTAAAAATTAATGGTACAAATATTTTAAGTGGTAACAGCTATAATATTTTTAAAAATGGTCAAACCTATACCGTAACAGCAGATAATAAAAGCTATACACTATGTGTACAACAGGCTAGTAAGATAGGCTCTATTTTCTTGACAACAGAAAGTGGCTCTATGAACGAAATAAACAGCGATAAGGAGCATAAAGAAAAGGGTGATCTTGTTGCTATTGATTACGACGGCTCTGTATCCTATGATAATAAGCTAAGCTCTATAAAAGGTAGAGGTAACACAACCTGGAAATTACCTAAAAAGCCTTACAACATCAAGCTTGATAAAAAAGCCAGCTTACTTGGAATGGATAAAAACAAAAACTGGTGCTTACTTGCAAATGCACAGGACCACTCTATGATAAGAAATGTACTAATGTACGATTTGGCACACGAGGCTGGTCTTGATTTTTCACCAGAATCACGTTTTGTAGATGTATACGCTAACGGTGAATATCAGGGTACGTATCAGCTTTCTCAAAAGATAGAAGCAGGTGAAGGTGACCTTGTAGACATTGTTGACCTTGAGGGTAACACAGAGGATGCCGTTGCAGCTGGAACAGGCATTGATGATGTAGACCTTGAAGAGCTTTATGGCAACAACAAGTATCGTTCTAATAATAGGAACGGTTTTAATATTCCTTACAATCCAAGTGATATTACCGGTGGCTATTTGATGGAATTTGTTGTAGGTATAGATGAGCCAAGCTCATTTACTACCAAGGGTGGACAGATTGTTAATATGAAGGCACCTGAGTATTGCTCTGCACAGCAGATAAACTACATTGCAGACTTTATGCAGGACCTTGAAAACGCATTGTATTCATCAACAGGCTACAACTCAAAGGGTAAGCATTATACAGATTATCTAGATATTAAATCAGCTGCAATTATGTATTTATTGCAGGAGCTTTCAGTAAATATTGATGGTGGTATTTCAAGCTGTTATTTCTATAAGGATTCTGACCTGAATGGTGACGGCAAGGTTCACGCAAGCCCTTGCTGGGATTTTGATGTTTCTTTAGGTAACCTTACAAACGAAAAAGACGGCGTTAAAATGACCTCTAACGACAAATGGTTTATTAAAAACTCTTACCGTTATTCAAATACAAGAACAGTATTTTCACAGCTATGTCAGCACGATGACTTTATGGCAGAGGTTGAAAAAATCTGGAGAGAAAAATTTGTACCTGCTCTTGATATTGCAATGGGAAAAGCTGACGGTAACCACAGATTACAAAGCATTTATGATTATGACGCACTTCTTGAGGCTTCAACAGAAATGAATTATATTCGTTGGGATTTAAGAGAAACCTTACTTGTATCAGGCTCGGGCTTAACACAGGACGCTCAGCTTACATATCTTGAAAAATTCCTTAAGGGTAGAATAAGCTTTTTAAACTCTGGCTTTTTAGACCTTGAGGGTGCTAAGGCTGAAGCTATAAAAACAATTGATTCAATCATTGCAGACTACAAAAACGAATATCCGGCAGATGTAGTTGCTCAAATGACTACTGTTGCTAATAAGGCAAAAACAGATATAAATAATGCAACAACTAACGCAAAAGTTATTACACTGCTTGAAAAAGCAATTCAGGATATTGACGCTTGCAAGGTAACCACAGTTTACTATGATAACTCAGAAACACAGTGGAACAACGTTTATTTCTACTCTTGGAGTGGTGCAGTAACCACTGATTGGCCAGGAGAAAAAATGACCGATTTGGGTGATAATATATTCAAATTCAGCTACAAGGGTGAGCTTAGCAACATTATCTTCTCTAATGGTGAGTCAGAAGAAACCGGCAACAAGCGACAAACCTATAATCTAACATTCCAAGGCAACAATACAATCTACAAAGCAAACACTAACGAAGATGAATATGACAACGACAAAGAAGCGTATATGCACCAAGGTAATTGGAGCAGCTACTCACCAACCCCAAATATAAACTATGGTGATGTAGATAACAATAATAATATTGAATTGCTTGATGTTATTTATATTCAAAAAAATATACTGGGATTGTATAAATTGGACAGTAACGCTAAGCTAAGAGCAGACGTTGACCAAGACAACGAAATTACTCTTATAGATGCAGTTTACATTCAAAAATTCCTGTTAGGAACAGTTACAAGCTTCCCTATTAATTAAATACTCGAACATTAAAGCACCCCAAAAGTAAAAGCTAAACGCTTACTTTTGGAGTGCTTATTCATTTTATTTGTATTATCTTATTTAGGCTGTGCCTCAAAGGTTGTACCTGGGTTATGACCCTCTACTAAATCATATAGAACCTGTGGGTTACTGCCATTTACTATGCAACATTCAATACCTGCATTTGTTGCGATTTCTGCTGCTGATATTTTAGATGTCATTCCACCTGTGCCACGACTAGAGCCTGTGCCACCTGCCATTTGCTTTACTTCCTCTGTGATTTTTGGTACACGCTTTAACAGCTTTGCATATGGGTCTTCTCGTGGGTTTGTTTCAAACAAGCCGTCTATATCTGTTAAAATAACAAGCAAGTCAGCTTCTACTACCTGAGCAACAAGTGCAGAAAGCATATCGTTATCACCAAAGTTTGCTCCTTCAATTTCATCTGTCGCAACTGTATCGTTTTCGTTTACTATTGGAATAATGCACATATCTATAAGTGTTTTAAAGGTATTAAGTGCGTTTGTTCTCAGAATTGGGTCATCAATTACATCTCTTGTAAGCAGAACCTGTGCAACAGTGTTGTTATACTCACCAAATATTTTATCATACATAAACATAAGCTCACACTGCCCTACTGCAGCTAATGCCTGACGCTCTGGTGTTGAGGTTGGACGTTCTTTCAAACCAAGCTTACCTATACCAACTCCAACAGCACCTGAGCTTACCAATACAATCTGGTTACCTGCGTTTTGCAAGTCACTTAAAACTCTGCACAGCTGTTGTATTCTGCGTAAATTCAGCTTACCATTTTCGTATGTTAAGGTAGATGTACCTACCTTAATAACAATTCTTTTATTTTTCATTTCTATCACCTTTATATAAATTTCTTATCTATATTTACTTTATTGCAAACAAAATAATATGTAACTCAATTAATAATACTCTTAGATTTTAGCACAAAACTGTGATAAAGTAAACACAGTTTTATAAATAGTAGAACACCAGTACTGCAATATTCATTTATTTAGCCTTTTTATTAATATTCCCTTTTAATATCAGGCTGTTTATTGTATAATGTATTAAAATAAAAATTTATAATTATACAGGTGATACTATGAATTCTCAGATAGAAAAAACTATAAAAAATCTTCAAAGCAACAATATGGAGGCTTATTTTTGCCAGACAAAGGCAGAAGCATACGATAAGGTAAAATCAATGCTTAATAAAGGCGACGTTATAACAAATGGTGGCTCGGTTACACTGGCTGAAACAGGTATTATGGATTTAATAAAATCAGGAAACTACACTTATCTTGACCGAGCAAGAGAAGGCATTACACGAGAAGAGGTAGAAGAAATTTATCGTAAGGCTTTTACTGCTGATGTATATCTTGCTAGTGCTAATGCAATTACAGAAAGTGGCTATATTTATAATGTTGACGGTAATTCTAACAGAGTTGCTGCTATACTATATGGTCCTAAAAGCGTTATTCTTGTTGTGGGTAAAAATAAGATTGTAAAAACAATTGATGACGCTGTTACAAGAGTAAGAGGAATTGCTGCACCTAAAAACACAGTAAGACTTGGACTTAACACATATTGCTCAGTAAATGGTAAGTGTAAGGCTTTAAACCTACCTACCGAAAACAACGAAATGTGTGATGGCTGTATGGGTGATGCAAGAATTTGCTGTAACTTTACATTATCTGGCAAGCAAAGACAGAAAAACAGAATTAAGGTTATTATTGTAAATGAGAATTTGGGTTATTAATTAGAGTGGAGGTTGAGTTAATTATGACAGATAAAATAATGCTTAAAATAATTAACCCTATAGGTAAAGAGGCTTGGACAGAATTATATGAAATTTCAAAGGCTGTTGAAATATATATAAACAATACTGAACTGATTAATATTTTATATGAGCTTGAAAAGCCATACGCAACAAGCGAAGGTAATCCCTCTTTAGCAGGTAGATACGGACATCTTACACCTAAAGAATTCTTTGATAATTTAACAAAAGCAAAAACACCTGACGAATACCACAAGGAATATGGCACCGAAATACTGTGTTGTGACGGCTGTGGCGATAGTGGTTGTTGGTCTATTTGTGTATTTATAAAATACGACGACGATTATGTGTATTGGTACAAATTCCGTCATAACCACAGAGATTGGAAATATGACATCTCATATAAATTTGATAAAACAGAGTACGAAAAAACATTAGAGGCTTTAAAAAATCATATATAATAACCTGTAATACTAAACTCTGTTAAAAAGCAGACAAAAATATGCCGTAATGAATTCTATTTTTTAATAAAGTTTAGTATAAGAATAAGCTGAAGCTCTCAGCCTACTCTCCCCTATAAAATAAAACTAGTACGGTGATACAAATGATAAAAATAATAAAACTTACAGTATTATTCGCTGTATTGCTTACCTGTGCTACAGCTACTGCCTGTAGTAATAATAACAAAGCTGACCAAGTAATAAAAACTGCAGAGCTTCATTTTGAAAACGGAACTGTAAAAAAATACACTTCACAGCAAGCTATAAATCCGTTTAAAGACTTAAAGGTTAGCTTTTCGGGCAAGCTTGGCAAGGGTAGTGCAAATATAAACATAGACAATTGCGAAGCTATTGTAAAGGATAATTTCACATTTATTTGTGAAAATAATGGTAAGCTCTGCAATGGTGGCAAAGCTGTTGTTAAGGCTGTATATGATGAAACTGCCTTTAAAAACGCTGGCTATACAATTACAGCAAATCAAAAGGAATATATTGTAACTGGTGTAGACTTTCCACCAACAACAATTAAGGATTACGAAAAAGACAATCTTAATAAGGCTGTACGTACAATGGCTGACGCTTACATACAAAGCAACATTACAGAGCTTGATATGGAATTTGACAGCCAGTTAGAGCATTCAGACTGGAGCAAAAGTGGCTCGTTTGAATACACATACAGCTATCATGATCGTATGATGATGTATAACTACAGCAGAAAAGACCACTCGGACAACGCTTACTTTATAATTTATGAATTGTCAAACTATATATATTGTACCGAAAGTATGACAGAAGGCGAAAATCCTATGCAAAAGGGAGAAAGTGACACTGGCTGGTGCTACATAGTAGTAGGTGCACCTAATGTTACGGCTAGTAGTAATATGATATTTAATGATTATTTCAATAAAAAAGAAGCCTCTGAAATTATCAGAAGCTTCAAAACCTATGAAGAGGCTTTAGAATATTGTACCTTTGGCAACGGATATATAACCGAAAGAGAGATGTTTACATAATGCTAAACATCTGCTTTAAATAGCCTGCAGGCTCGGTACCTGCCTTTATGTACATTGTATCATCTTCAAAAAACACAGCAGTACAGCTGTACATAGTGTATAATCGCTCTTGCTTGTAAATTGTTACGGGCAAGAGCTTTTCTTTTACTGCTTCTGCAAACTCTTTTCTAAGCTTTACTGTTGCATATATCGAGGCTTTATTATTTATAAAATTATAAGACTGCTCGCTACAATATGGCTGTAAAAGCTGTAGTATAAGCCTAATGTTTGCACTATGTATATTAAAGCGTTTACAAAGCGTACGCAAACCCTCGCACATTGTAAAGTATTCAGCCTGAGCCTCTTTATTCTCTTCGGTTGCAAGTGTTTTACATTTACCCCTTACAAAAGCAGTTACAGGGGTGCTGATATTTCTGTAAGGATACAGCTTGCTGTATCGGTTATTATACAGCCAGTCAAAGCCCTGCTTTTCGAGCATGGTTATATAACTGTTTTTTTCGTCACTGACAGAAACAAGCTGTGACATCTCAAGCACGATATCTGCATTTTCTGAAAAAGGGTTGTAATTATATGCTGTTGTAAGAGTGTTATCTACTATTAATGGAGTATGATATTCACTGCATAATATGCTTGCCTGTGTGGAATTTACAGCACAGCTTAAAACAGATGCACTTGACAGCACAACAGCCTTTGCACCATTTTTCAACAGCTTTTCAAGCTGTGTTATATCATCAAAATATGTAATTCTTATGCAATGATTTTCTGCTGATGTGTTTATTAACTTTTTAACAGGAGCAAAAACAGACGATAAAACAGCAATCCTTTCGTTACCACTTGCCACAGCCATAAGCAATGCGTCTATAACATTTTCTGCTTTATTGCTATATGCAATTTTGTTATTATATAGCCTTGCTATTCTGCGTTTAAAAACATCCTGTGCAGGCTGTGATGATTTACTATATTCTGTGCCGTTATCCTGCAAGCCAAATCTTATTTTTGAATCTGCCAGATCAGAAAATAAATAAGTAGATGTTTTTGCTGTTTCGTTAATGGTCATACTGTCACTCCGTTTGTGTTTATATCTTATACTACTCTTTATTCAGTAATGTAATATTTAAATTATCTTTTTCTGCAACTATCTTAACCCTTCCACCTATCGGGAAAGTAATCATAGGAAAAACATGTCCGAAATCCACACCAAAGATAACAGGAATATCTGATGATACCTTATCTTTGATAATCTTCCTGATTACATTTTCATCAAGCTTACAGCATTCATCTAATCTTCCAAATACAATACCTCGAACAGAATCGGCTCCATTCACCTGAAGCAGGGATTGGAGATTTCTGTCAAACTCATAAACAAAATAATCACCCATAATATTATCATCTTCAATGAACAATATTTTTTCGCTTAAATCAGGCATATATGGTGTACCCTGCAAAAGATTTAGTGTACACAAATTTCCACCTATTATATCACCCTCGCAAGCACCCTCTTGTATAACATAATACTCTTTGCTTGTTTTTGATGGGGTAATAGCAATCTCGTTATTTTTCATCAAGCAATCATAAAAACAAGCTTGTGTATATTCAGGCTCTATATCAAATCCAAATGTACTAAAATGTGGCCCGTGATATGTAACTAAACCTGTTTTTGCGTATATTGCATTTGATAATGCTGTAATATCTGAATAACCACAAAGGATTTTGGGATTAGCCTTAATCAAATCGTAATTCAGGTATGGTAAAATCTGATTAACATTAAAGCCACCTATACAAGTGATTATCATTTTTACATTTTTGTCTGAAAATGCTTCGTGTATGTCATCTACTCTTGATTGTATTTTTGAAGAACGGAACTCATCTATTTCTCTGCTATTTTTTGAAAAAGTAACATTAAACCCCTGTGATGTCAAATAAGAAAGTGCACGATCGTAAATATCCTTTCTTACTCTTTCAAGACTGCTTGACGGAGCAATAACTCTGATTTCATCGCCATATTTTAATTTATCAGGTATCATATTATCACCCTTTCAGCTAATTTCAAATTTATAAATCAATTCATTACTTCATCAACTGCATTTGCAATATCTGCAAGCTGTTGCATTGTAAGCTGCTCTGCACGGTAGGTTGCAGGTACATTTGCTGTTTCCAGAGCTTTTATAATCTCTGCTTTACTTAGCGATAAGCCCGATGAAAGCGAATTAGAAAGTGTTTTTCTTCTTTGTCCAAAGGCTGATTTTATTATTCTGAAAAACAGCTTTTCGTTATTTACTGTTACCTTTGGCTGTGGGTCTATGTCAAGTCTGATTACAGCTGAATCCACCTTTGGTGCCGGCATAAAGCTACCAGCAGATACATTAAACAACAGCTGTGGTGTAGAATAATAATTTACCGCTACTGTTACAGCACCACTTTGTCTTGTTCCAACCTCAGCACATATACGCTGTGCAGCCTCTTTCTGCACCATTACAGTAAGTGCCTTTATAGGTAGCTTATCCTCAAGCAGCTTCATAATTACAGGTGAAGTAATAT
>JAXJJE010000096.1:0-4135 GCA_036298405.1 Acutalibacteraceae bacterium | reverse complement strand
CCTGGTTATGGCTTACTCTCTGAGAACGCAAAGTTTGTTTCTTTGTGTGAAAAATGCAACATACAGTTTATAGGTCCAAGTGCAGAGATGATTTCTCTGCTTGGCGATAAGGATATGGCAAGAAAAACAATGCGAGAGGCTGGTGTTCCTGTAACACCAGGCTGTGACATTGTAGAGAATCTTGAGCAGGCTAGAGAAGAGGCAGAGAAAATTGGTTTTCCACTTCTCATCAAGGCTCGTTCAGGTGGTGGCGGCAGAGGTATTCGCTTAGTTAATACCTTTGAAGAATTTGACAACGCCTTTAATTCAGCATCTTCCGAGGCACTTTCTGCCTTTGGTGATGGTGCTGTATATATGGAAAAATTCCTAAAGCCTGTTAAGCATATCGAAATGCAGCTGCTTGCAGATAAATACGGCAATGTAATTTGCCTTGGTGAGCGTGAGTGTTCTGTACAAAGAAAGAATCAGAAGCTTATCGAAGAAAGTCCATCATCTGCAATTACTCCAGAAATCCGTAAGGAGATGATGGAGGCAGCTAAAAAGGCAGCACTTGCAGTAAATTATGTAAACGCAGGCACAGTAGAGTTTTTACTTGATAAGGATAACAACTTCTACTTTATGGAGATGAATACCCGTTTGCAGGTTGAACACCCTGTTACAGAAATGGTTACAGGCTTAGACCTTGTACAATGGCAAATAAGAATAGCTGCCGGTGCTATGCTTACAGTTACACAGGATAAAGTATTTATTCACGGTCACGCTATTGAGTGCCGTATTAACGCAGAAAATCCTGATGAGAACTTCAGACCTTCCTGTGGTAAAATAACTGCAATGCATGTTCCTGGTGGCCCTTCAGTTCGTTTTGATACAGCAATATATCAGGACTATTCAATTCCACCTTATTATGATTCAATGATAGGTAAGCTTATTGTTCAGGCTAGAACAAGAGATTACGCTATAAGAAAAATGAAAATGGCTCTTAGTGAGCTTAATATTCACGGTGTAGACCATAACCGAGATTTACAGATTGAGATTCTGTCTGACAAAGAATTTGTAGATGGTACATATACTACAGACTTTATGGAAAACCGTGAAAAACGCAAAAAAGGTTATTTAAAGAAATAATATAACAAAGCTGTGGATAGATAAAACTATCCACAGCTGAACATGAATTTGAAAGATACAGTTTTAAACTGATTATATAAATAAAGCTTAAATTTTAAATTTAATTAGATTGGATGTTTGCATATGTTTAATGGCGATTTTTTTACTTTTTTAAAGCCTAAGAATGAGTTGGAGAAAATTCCATCTGATAAGTCAGCAGACCAGGTGCGTCCTTATGTGCCTGATGCACTATGGATTAAATGTCCTGAATGTAAAAGAATGGTATTAAATACAGACTTAGACGATAACAGCAGAGTTTGTACTTTCTGTAATCATCATTTCAGAATAACAGCAAGACAGAGAATAGAGATGATAGCAGACGCAGATTCATTTACAGAGATGAACAGCGAGCTGACCTCTAAAAACATAATCGGATTCCCTGATTATAACCGTAAGCTTGCAACAGCAAAAAACAGAAGTGGCGAGAATGAATCGGTTATAACAGGTACATGTACTATCAACGGCTATAAGGTTGCTATGTTTGTTATGGACCCAAGTTTTATGATGGGCTCAATGGGTACAGTAACAGGTGAGAAGATAACAAGACTTTTTGAATACGCAACCGAAAACGAAATGCCAGTAGTTGCCTTTACGCTTTCTGGTGGTGCAAGAATGCAAGAGGGTATTCTATCACTTATGCAGATGGCAAAAACAAGTGGTGCAGTAAAAAGACACAGCGATGAGGGTCTTTTATATATCACTGTTTTAACAGACCCTACAACAGGTGGTGTTACAGCCAGCTTTGCTATGGAGGGCGATATTATTATTTCAGAGCCAGGTGCGTTAGTAGCATTTGCAGGCCCAAGAGTAATAGAGCAGACAATCAGACAAAAGCTACCAAAGAATTTCCAGACAGCAGAATTTTTGCAGGATAAGGGCTTTGTAGACGCTGTAGTAGACAGACGCAAGCTAAAGGCTTCTCTTGCACATCTGCTAGAGCTTCATAATATCGAAAAAGTAGATTGTAACGATAAGGAGGTTGACTGATAATGAGAGCATTTGATAGAGTAACTGCTGCAAGGTCAGCCGACAGACTTACAGCCTCAGATTTTATAGAGGCACTATTTGGTGATAGCTTTTTTGAGCTTCATGGTGACAGACGTTATGCTGACGATAAAGCAATTAAAGCAGGCATTGCAACACTTAACGGTATGCCTGTTACAGTAATCGGACTTGATAAGGGTAAAAACACAAAGGAGCGTGTAGAAAAGAACTTCGGCTCAGCACACCCAGAGGGCTACCGTAAGGCTTTAAGACTTATGAAGCAGGCAGAAAAGTTTAAAAGACCAGTGCTATGCTTTGTAGATACAAGTGGTGCATTCTGTGGTATAGGTGCAGAAGAGCGTGGTCAGGGTCAGGCTATTGCAGAAAATCTGATGGAAATGATGACACTTAAAACACCAATAATTTCTATTTTAATAGGTGAAGGTGGAAGTGGTGGAGCATTAGCTCTTGCTGTAGCTAACGAGGTGTGGATGCTTGAAAACTCAGTTTATTCTGTAATTTCACCAGAGGGCTGTGCAAGTATTCTTTGGAAAGACCCAGCCAAAACAGCAGATGCTGCTCAGTGCCTAAGACTAACAGCAAACGACCTGTTCACAATGGATGTTATCGAAAGAATTATACGAGAGCCAAAGTCAGTTGATAGTCCACTGTTTGACAGCCTGCGTAAGCTTATCGAAAACACCTTTGATAAATACCAGATGATGTCAACAGACGAGCTTTTAGAGCACCGTTACAGCCGTTTTAGAAAATTCGGCGAAAACACAGAGGTGTTCAGCTTTGACGATGACGAGGAAGAATAAAAAACTAATAAGATAAAAGGGTTGCTTTCACACAATGTGAGCAACCCTTTTAAATGAATAGTTTTTTTATTATATTATTTTACTTTTATACTATTTCAATTCTGATGTACAGATGTCTTTTCAGCGTATTTTTTATCTTAATTCATAGCTTCTACACACAAGGCGTTAACCTTGTTGTATTTATGCTATTTCTCAGATGAAAAATCAGCTCAAACATCGTATCTGCTATTTAGAACTGAAATAGTATTAATTATTATAAAGGAGAAAAATCTATGATAAAGCAGATTGTTCACGACCCTATATTTCTTGCACAAAAATCAGAGCCTGCAACTAAAAAGGACTTGCAGACAGCAAAGGATTTGCTTGATACTCTAATTGCAAACAGGGCTGCTTGTGTGGGAATGGCTGCTAATATGATTGGTGTAAAAAAGAGAATAATAGTTTTTGACAACAATGGTATGTATATGACAATGCTAAACCCAGAGATTATAAGCTCCTCTGACGAATACGAAGCCGAAGAGGGTTGCCTGTCGCTTGCAGGTGTACGCAAAACAAAACGTTTTAATACTATAAAGGTAAAATATCAGGATTTAAGCTTAAGGGTATGCCAGCAGGAGTTTACAGACTTTACAGCACAAATAATTCAGCACGAAATAGACCACTGTAATGGTGTGTTAATTTAAGCTTTTTTGTTTTAGTTAATAATAACCAATAAACAGAATAATATTGTTTTAAAATGACAAGTTGCTTTATATTTTAGTGAAAAAGCAATATAAAGCAATTGTCAATTACTGTTTTTGCAAAGTATGAGTGTTTTTTTGCAAAAATAGATAAATATATTGAAACTGAATAAGTTGACATTCATATAGTGCTTCTGTATAATATTATTAATGTGGCAAAAGCTTTAGCTTTGCCGTAATTATTTTGAAAAGGGGATTTAATATGTTTTGTGGTAATTGTGGAACAAACATTGAAGATAATGCCGTATTTTGCCCTAACTGTGGTGCTGCACAGGCTAATTCTTCAAATAATGAGGTGCAAAATAATACACAACAGAATAATTTTGAAAACAATCCTGTAATGCCAAATTTGACTACTACACCAGCTCCAATGCCTTTTGGTGATCAGCAGACTCCTGTAACTACACCAGAGTCAATGCCTTTTGG
>JAXJJE010000095.1:0-10252 GCA_036298405.1 Acutalibacteraceae bacterium | reverse complement strand
GACAGAGTCCTTAACGCCTCAAGAATATTTAAAAATGCCATTTTCAATGGCATTTTTAGAAAAAAACTATAAGTTAAAGGGCTTCGCCCTTGACCCAAAAGCCTTTAAAAAGGCTTTACCCAAACTTTAAGTTTTGGTTTGTGCGTAACTCAGCGACAAACTACAATTTATGTGAAGATTCAACTCTGCTTATGAATAAAAATTGACTTTTTTTGTTGTAAGTGGTAATATAAATGAGTATATAACATATAAAACTTTCAATATTTTTATAGATTTTAAAGGAGTTGTGTGTATGAGAGTTTCTAAGCTATTGGGCGAAAGATTTAAAAACGCTCCATCTGATTGCTTGATTGAAAGCCATAAGCTGATGGTGCGTGGTGGCTATATGAAATATATGGCTAATGGTATTTATTCGCTTTTTATGCCTACAAAAAGAATTACTAAGAAAATTGAAAATATCATCCGTGACGAAATGGATAGAATCGACGGACAAGAGGTAATGTTCCCTGTTGTTATGCCTGCTACTCTTTGGGAGGAATCTGGAAGATATACAAGCATTGGTAGCGAAATGGCAAGATTTACCGATAGAAACAATAATAAAATGGTGCTTGGTATGACACACGAGGAGGCTGCTGTACATCTTGCAAAGGATACTGCTCAGTCATATGCAAACTATCCATTTATGATTTATCAGATTCAGACAAAATTCAGAGATGAGCCTCGTGCAAGAGGTGGTCTTATTAGAGTACGTGAGTTTACAATGAAGGACGCTTACTCATTCCATACATCACAAAAGGATTTAGAGGATTACTACGAGAAGTGCTTTGTGGCATATGAGCGTATTTTTAAGCGTGCAGGTGCTAAAAATGTTATCTCTGTACAGTCTGACAGTGGTATGATGGGTGGTAGTGTATCTCACGAATTTATGCTACTAACTGACATCGGTGAGGACTCTTTGGCTATTTGTGCTGATTGCGACTTCAGAGCAAATATGGAGGCTTCTCCTTGTATAATCGAAAACGAGCCTGGCGAAATTAAGCCACTTGAGAAAATTTATACACCAGATGTAAAAACAATTGAGGATTTACAGAAATTCTTAAATGCAGATGCTAAGGCATTTGGTAAGGCTGTTGTTTATCAGAAGAATTCAAACGACGAATATGTAGTTGTATTTATTCGTGGTGATTTAGAGGTTAACGAAACAAAGCTTAGAAATTACCTTGGTGAGGATATTCACCCTGCACAGAACATTGTAACAGATGAATGTGGTATAGTACCTGGCTTTATTGGCCCTGTTGGTTTAACAGAAAATGCTACAGTTGTTTTTGATAGCTCTTTAAAGGGTATTAACAGCTTGGTTTGTGGTGCTAACGAGATTGACTACCACTATTCTGGAATCAATGTTGAGCGTGACCTTGGCGAGGTTGAATATGCTGATGTTGCAAAGATTTTTGATGGTGCTATCTGTCCTAAGTGTGGCAAGCCTCATATTAACATTCAGCGTGGTATTGAGGTTGGTAATATATTCCAGCTTGGCACAAAATATACAAAGTCTATGAATATGACATACCTTGACAACAAGGGTGAAGCTCAGCACCCAATTATGGGCTGCTATGGTATTGGTGTTGGCAGACTAGCTGCTTCTATCTGTGAAGAAAGCCACGACGATTACGGCCCAATCTGGCCAATGCCTATTGCACCTTGGCAGGTTGAAATTTGTAACCTAAGAGTTAAAAACGAAGAGGTTACAAATGCTTGTGAAAGCCTGTATGACGAGCTTACAAAAATGGGTGTTGAGGTTCTATATGATGACAGAGATGTAAGACCAGGCTTTATGTTTGCTGACGCTGACCTGTTTGGTATTCCTGTAAGAGTTGTAATAAGTCCAAAAACATTAGAACGTAACAGCTTTGAGGTTTCTTACAGAGATAAGTCATTCAAGGGTGATATCCCTGTAGAAAACGCTGCAAGCGAAATTAAGTCTATGGTTGAAAAGCTAATGGCTGAATACAACCTATAATTTTAATAAAACAAAAATCCACCTAAAAGAGTTTATAGACATACTCTTTTAGGTGGATTAATAATGGTTTTGGTACAGGCTATGCACAGCTGTATATAGCTTGTATTTAATTAGTTTTGCTTTCTTACCATTTTATATTCATCGTAAAGCTTGAAGTAATGACAATCGTCAAAGGTGTTTTGCATAAACTTAACAACCTCGTCTTCGTCAAGATTTACCTGACAAATATAGCAATCGTATTCTTCATCATAAACATAGTTTGCACAATGCTCGCAATTAGATTTACCAGCCATAATCTCACTCCTTTGTGTAGCTGTGTTAAATATTTTTATTAACTCTAATTTTGCCTTTATTATATCACAAATATAGTAGCAAACTCAATTATTTCTTTTTTATTAGAGTAATGAAGGGATGGTTAATTAATGTATATTAGCTATAAACCTTTGGCTGTATTTTGGAGAATAATAATATCACTTACAGGTACTATAGCCTTGCTTTTTACTTTTGGGTTAACTCAAGCAAAGTTCCAAACAATTCAGCTAGAGTTTTTTTATAATCTTATAACTATTTTAACTGTAGTTTATTACTACGTGCTTTCTTTTTGGCAAATTAACGATACTAAAAAAGAAAAAACCTGTTTATTACCGTGGTTAAAAGGAATGTTAACGGTAAGCTGTGCAGGTATATTTATTATTACATATTTCTTTATCAATCACCAACAAATACCACGCTGGGACAATTACTTTATTGCAAACATCACACATTATGTTATTCCTGCTATGGTTGTTATTGATTGGTTTTTATTTGACAAGAAGGGATTTTTTAAGCCTTTCTTCCCTATTATATGGATAATTCCTGCAATGCTTTATACCGTATACTCTTATGTATCGGTTCTTGTATTACATCGTACTATAAAGCTGGAAGGTAGCTTTTGCTACCCGATTTCTGGATGTGGTAATTATCCGTATCCGTTCTTTAATATGGAGTTAAACGGTATTTCAAATACAATAGGTAAGCTTTTATTATTTGCTTTGGTTTTTATTGTTTTTGGATATATAATGTATTTTATAGATATAATACCAAGTAAGGTTGGAGGCTTTCTCTCCAGCAGAAAAAAAAGTGAATAGTCGTACATTCTACGCACTTTGATTTATATTCAAAGTGCGTTTTTTGTGTTTTTTTATTAAATAACATCTTTTTTTATTATCAGTTATATGGTATAATTTGTATATAAATTTTAGGGGGAAAATACATTGGGAAAGCTATCTGTAAAATCTAATAAGAGTATATACCATATTACACGTGAGGAGCTTGGCTGGTCACGTGAAAAGGCAAGTGAAGAGCTTGTTACTGTGTCACCGGAGCGAATAGAGCGTATTGAAAACAATAAAATTTCTGCTCACCCAGATGATATTCTTGCAATGGCAAAGGGCTACAATTCTCCACATCTTTGCAATTACTATTGTTCAAACGAATGTCCTATCGGACAGCAGTATGTTCCTGAAATTAAAGCAAAGGATTTATCTCAAATAGTTTTAGAGATGCTTGCTTCTTTAAATTCTATGAAAAAAAATCAAGAAAAGCTTATAGAAATAACTGCTGATGGCGTAATAGACGATGATGAGCTTGAGGATTTTGTTAATATTCAGGATGAGCTAGAAAAAATTTCTATCACAATAGAAACTCTACAGCTATGGACAGAGCAAATGATTGCTAACAAAAAAATAAATCTACAAAAATATAATGAATTAAAAAATAAATAAAATAAAAGGTGCTTAGAAAAATCTAAGCACCTTTTATTTTGCGTTTTGAGTAAAAATAGCCTGTTTTATTTTACTTAAACAGTAATGTATTTTTATATAAAAATACGCTATTATATATACATCGCAGTTAAGAAATAGAAATTACCTTTATCGAATTCTTACTGATGACTAAATTAATTTAACGTTTTAAAAAGCAAGGAGTAAATCACAATGAAATTAAGAAACAAAGTATTAGCAGTATGTTGTATGTCTGCACTATGCGTAGGCTTAGTTGGCTGTTCGCAGGCCGAAAGAGCTTCATACAACCTATCAAAGGAAGCTGACAATTTTAACGACGTAAGACAAATAACAGTAATTAACTGCTTACAGGGTGATGTTCTGTTCCAGATGACTGGTAAGATGTCAATTACACCAGACCCAACAGAAAATCAGCTTGAAATCATTGTTGAAGACGAAAATGGTGATTATAAAAAGCATTTTATAGGTCTTAGTGATAACGTAACTTATGTTGTAGAGGATATCACTTCAAAGGATGTAAGTAATTATAAATATACTTTAAACTTCAATCCTGAAATGTGGATACCTACTGACATAAAAACTATTGATTAACGGAGGCGATTATTAAAGAGGGATATTTTATAACAATACATACATAAGCTTATAATAGATTACAATATAGATATAATAAGAATACAGTTTTTTGAGGTATAAAAGAGATTTTATAGGGTGTATAAATCAAGGTTATGACAAACGGATTAAAATAATGAGTTTTTTTGAGCTATGTATGATAATGGTTAAAACTAATTAGAGTGTGATATGTAGTATTAAGGTAAAAATATATAGTGTTATTAATATACAGGGTCTGTTTCGCTAACAAATGTGAGACAGACCCTGTTTTACTTCTATTTACATATTACACATCATTTCGTATAGCTCTGGTACTAACGAGGTAGCCAGTATTTGCATAACAGTTATTACATCTATTATTGTATGCCCAACCATAATAGGCAATGGATTTCTTTTTTTGTAATAATACCAACTCAGTATGATAGTTAATGGTAAAAACGATAAAAATCTGTAAAGAATATATCTTACATCGAACAGTGTTGGTATAAAGCTGTGCTGTAATGCAAAAAAGAATGCTGGTACAAGCACTGCTATGTATTTGTTTTTTATCTGATTAACTCCACAGCCAAGATATAAACCATCTTCTGCAAAGACTGTTGTGATTGGTAAGATAAAAATATTAACCACAGCCAGCCACAAAGGTATGGGTGCTATCAACATTGGTGGTGCATAAGGAATAACACCATAGCATATATAACCGGCAAGGTACATTCCAGCCATTCCTACAAGTAAAATAATTATAGAAATAATTATAATTTGTTTTGGCTTTGTTGCACCCTTCTGATAATTAATAAGCTTGAAATAATTTACTCCCTTAGCCTTGGCTATAAAGACTAATAAAAGTATTGTTAATATATTTACGCCACTGGCAACAACAGACCACCAACTGCTTGTTTCTTCGAGATTTCTGTTAAGTGCTGGTGTAACTACAACAAAAAACAAGAAGAAAATTATACAACGCAAAGGCAATAACAGTGGCAATAGATTTCTCTTTTTTAAAAGGCTCTCCCCTTCAACTAAGTGTTATTGAACTTTATGATAACACAAAAAGCTTGCTAAGTCTATAAATAATATATATATAAAACAATCCCAAGTGTAGCAATAACACTTGGGATAAATAATCGGTTTAATATTTAATTAATCTAGTATGTATACGCTAACATCACGTCTACCAAACTCGATACACTGGTCATAAGAGAAATAGAACAAATCAACCAATGCTGAGCCGTCCATAAGTGCTCCACCAGTATCTACTGCTGTAGCATAGCCATATACATAGCCGTCATCAGCAACTATATAAAGCTTTGTGCCAAGTGGAATGATGTTTGGATTTACTGCAACACCACCAACGAACACCTCTTTACCAGAAGCAGTAAGAGCACCAGGCTCTGCACAATATGCTGTACCTGAACCGTGAAGTACGCTTGTGTAAACTATTTCGTTACCAGCTTCATCATAAATAACATTGTTATTTTTTGTTGAAGCTACTGGCTTTGCAGGAGCTTCTACCTTTGTACCAATAAGAACCTCTTGAGCTACAGGCTCTTTTGTGATTGTAGTGCTTACAAGCTCTTCTGACTTAACTACACCATTAACTAGTGTTTGCTTTGTAACAGTCTTGCTCTGTCCATCTACACCCTTTACTTCAACCTTTGTTTTACCCTCTGGAAGCTTGTCTGTATAGGTTTCGATTACTTCAAAAGGAACCTTTTCAACAGATGTTACATTCTTATATGCAACTCTTGTAATTACAATTGACATATTATCTGTAATTTCATCTGTCAGCTTGCAGTTTATTTTATCGTTTTTGCTAAGTGTAATCTCTAAATAATCTAAAGCATTTTTAACTGTGCCACTTGGTACAATTACATTAATCTTTTTGCCATCTACACTAATGCTGATAGACTTTGTTTGATTTACTGTAACAACCATATCAGCTGTAAGCTTTGTGCTTTTGTGTGGCATTACAATGTGCTTCTCTGTAACAGCTATATCTGCCTTTTTAATAAGGTCTTCAACTGTACCATCAGCCATCAAATATTTATCTGTTTTGCCATTATTGTTGATATAAACCTCAAAGGCTCTTGCAACATTTACTGTAACAACTCCATCATCCTCTGATGTAGTAACAATATCAAAATCGCCAAGCTTAACGCCTGCCTCTGCAAGTATTGTATCTGCATTTGATGTTATTGTGCTTTGAGTAATCTGTCTGCCATCAACATTAATAACTGCTGTTCTGTTTAACGCTGCTACTGAAAGAACTGATGTTAGTAAAATAACACCTACCAAAAAGATAACTAAACTCTTCTTGAATATTAAGCTTGCTTTACTGTCGCTATTCATAGTAGTAATAAACATATGTAATTTAAGAACTCCTATTCTTTTCTCAATTTACTTCTTGATTCATCAGCCTATATATAAGCTAGTTAAATCGTGTATAGAAGTATTAGTCTAATATTATGTTCTACAATTAGTATTATACCACCTTGTTTAGATATGTCAAATAAATCACAAACTAGTTTTTTGTACATTTTGACAAATACAACTCTGCAAAAGCCTGCCAAATCGCTGAAAACCAAGTAAAAAAGCCATTTTTCACTACCCAGTTCGACAACAATCGGTTAAAATTCTGTACAAATTGCGAATTTTGAATTACAGCAAATTCACTTTGGTTACAACTTTGTTTACAATTGTAATCAATTGAGTATTATGTGTAACATTAAATGTAATAAAGTTTATCATCAAGAATTCCAGCACCTATACTATACTATTATTTTTTATGAAACACACTTGGTTTTTAGTCATACTCAGACAAAAAACCAAGCTTGATAACACAGCAGCTTGGTTTTTATTTAATCATATTTATTCTTTATTTGTTCTTATTTCTGTGATTTTATCAAGTAGCTTTTCGGCACATTCTTCTTTGCTCATAATAGGCAGCTCTGTACATTCACGCTGTGTTATCATTGTTATAACATTTGTATCAGTACCAAAGCCAGCACCTGCTACCTTAAGATTATTTGCAACTATCATATCAAGATTTTTGCTTTCTAGCTTTTTAACTGAATTTTCAAGCATATTTTCAGTTTCCATACTAAAGCCACAGATAAACTGGTTTGCTCTCTTGTTTGCTCCTAGTTCTTTTATAATATCCTTTGTACGCTTTAACGGTATGCTCATATCAGCGTCTGACTTTTTAATTTTATTGTCAGCAACAGTTAAAGGTGTATAATCAGCTACAGCAGCAGCTTTTATTATAATATCAGCGTTTTCTGCATTTGAAACTACTGCGTTATACATATCCTCTGCACTTTCAACATTTATGGTATTAACAAAATTAATTGGCTCTAACGAGGTATGTCCTGTTACCAAGGTAACCTCTGCCCCCTTTAGCATTGCCACCTTTGCTATTGCATAGCCCATTTTACCAGTTGAATTATTTGTAATATATCGTACTGGATCAAGCTTTTCTCTTGTTGGGCCTGCTGTTACAAGCACTCTTACACCTTTAAGTGTTTTTTGATACGCCAGCTCTTGCTCTATATATTTATAAAGCTCATTTGGCTCTGGCATTTTGCCTTTTCCTGTTGCTTTGCAAGCCATATAGCCGACCACTGGCTCTATAACTGTATAACCAAATTTTTTCAGCTTACATATATTATCCTGAACAATTGGGTTTTCGTACATATTTACATTCATTGACGGAACAACTGCTACTGGACATTTGCAAGCTATTATTGTAGATGTAAGCATATCATCTGCAATACCATTTGCAAGCTTGCCAATGATATCTGCTGTAGCTGGTGCTACCATTACATAGTCAGCCTCTGTTGCAAGCTTTATATGATGAATTGCTATTGGGTATGTTGTTTGGAATGTATCGGTAATACAAGGATTGCCAGTAAGAGCCTCGAAGGTTTTTGCTGTTATAAAATTTTCTGCACTTTTGGTCATTATAACATTAACATTACAGCCCTGCTTTACTAGCATACTTGCAAGGTTAGGCATTTTATATGCAGCTATACCACCACTTATACATAAAAGTATATTTTTATTTTTAAGCATAATTTCACATCCTAAAAAGAATTACTATAATATATTATATTCATATATTGCATAAAGTAAAGCAAAGTTTAAATAAAAGCCTTGCAAACGCAATATACTAAAGTGTATAATGTAATTTATAGATTAATAATAAGGTAAATTTTTGATTGGAATGATAATATGATTTTAGCACTTGATATTGGAAATACAAATATTGTACTAGGCTGTGTTGATAAGCACAACAATGTAAGCTCTCTTTTCAGAATAAAAACGGACATTAGCCGTACAAGCTGGCAATATGCTGTAGAAATAAACAGTATGCTAAGCCTATGTAACGTAGATAAGGGTATGCTCAATGGTTGTATAATATCTTCGGTTGTGCCACCACTTACAGGTATTGTAAAAAGTGCTGTACAGATAGTGGCTAATCTTGAGGCTATGGTTGTTGGACCTGGTATCAAAACAGGATTAAATATAGCACTTGATAACCCTGCTCAAACTGGTAGTGATTTAGTAGTAGACGCTGTTGCAACAATTAAGCAATATAAGCTTCCTGCAATTATTTTTGATATGGGTACAGCTACTACGGTATCGGTTATAGACGCTGATAAAACCTATATTGGTGGTATGATTATACCTGGCATTATGATTTCTCAGGAGGCACTTACAAGCAGAACATCTCAGTTGCCTAAAATAAGCCTTGATGCACCTAAAAAAATCATTGGTAAAAATACAATAGACTGTATGAAAAGTGGTGCTGTATACGGAAATGCTGCAATGATAGACGGTATTATAGAGCGTATTGAGCAGGAGCTTGGACAAAAGGCGAATGTTATTGCAACAGGTGGGCTTTCTTCTAGCATTATGCCATTCTGTAAAAGAGATGACATAATAGTTGATAATGACCTTTTACTTAAGGGTCTTAGAATACTTTACGATAAAAATAAACAATAATAACAAACAGGGCAACATTGCATATACGCTTTGTTGCCCTGTTTACAGGTTGAGGATTTAATAATGAATAGCTTTGAATTATCAAATAGTTTAAATACAAATTGGCTGGGTAAAAAGATTATTTATCTGGACGAAATTGATTCAACCAATCAAGAGGTTAAGAGAATTGCCGAAAATCAGCCTAACGGTACAATTGTGATTGCTGAAAAACAAACCAGAGGTAAGGGCAGATTAGGCAGAGTATGGTGCTCTGCCGAGGGTACAAGCTTATTATTCAGTATTTTACTAAAGCCAGAAATAGCACCAAATAAAATTGCAGGTATAACTCTAGCCTGTGGCTTTGCAGTGTGTAAGGCTATACGAAATTATACTAACCTTAACGCACTTATAAAGTGGCCTAACGATATTATTATAGGCAATAAAAAGCTTTGTGGTATTCTTACAGAAATGAGTGCAAGTGCAGAGAAAATCAATTATGCTGTGGTTGGTATTGGTGTTAATGTAAACACCACCGAATTTGATGATGAGATTTCTGGTAAGGCGACATCTTTACAAATTGAGAAAGGTGCTTTAATTGACAGAGCTAAGCTTTTTGGTGTGATTATAGAAGCTTTAGAAAAATGCTTTGACGATTATTTTTCTGACCCTGATAATATTATCACTGATGATTATAAAGCACTGTGTGCTACTATTAATAGAGAGGTTACTATAAAAAGAGGAAGCCAAACATTAACAGGTACTGCAATAGATATAAAAAGCAGTGGTGATTTAGTTGTAAGGCTTGCTGATAATTCAGTAACAGAAGTAAGCTCTGGTGAGGTTACTGTACAAGGGATATATT
>JAXJJE010000094.1:0-3060 GCA_036298405.1 Acutalibacteraceae bacterium | reverse complement strand
TTGATGACGCTGAGGGTCCACCTGTTCCCATCCCGAACACAGAAGTTAAGCTCAGTAGTGCCGAAAATACTTGGCTGGCAACGGCCTGGAAAAATAGGAAGACGCCAACATAATTAAGCCACCCGAAAGGGTGGTTTTTTCGTACTTAGAGTAATAAGTGTTTTTATATTGGAGTAAAATAAATATGTAGACAATAAAAGCCTTTGGCACATTGCTTATGTAAGCTGTGCCAAAGGCTTTTGTATTAGTAGTGGTATTAGTATATTAATTAGAAGCAACGCCCGATTCTCTGGCAGCTTTTATTACTGCATTTGCAACTGTGCGACTTAGTCTTTTATCGAGTACATCTGGTAGTATATGGCTTTCAGACAGCTGTTCGTCATTTACAAGGCTTGCTATTGCATATGAGGCTGCTGTGTTCATTTGCTCGGTTATTTCGCTTGCTCTACATTCAAATGCTCCCTTAAAAATACCTGGGAATGCAAGCACATTATTAATTTGATTAGCAAAGTCAGAGCGACCAGTGCCTACAATTCTTGCACCAGCTTTTTTGGCAATATCGGGCATAATTTCTGGAATAGGGTTAGATAGTGCAAATACAACAGCGTCGCTGTTCATAGAGCGTACCATATCCTCTGTAAGCACATTAGGAGCAGATACACCTATAAATAAATCAGCACCATTTATAGCGTCTTTAAGTGTGCCTTGAAGATTGCTTTTATTTGTTAGCTTGCACATCTCTAGCTTTTCGTGGTTGAGGGTAGGGTCATTAGCGTTAAGAATACCCTTTGAATCAAGCATTATTATATCGCCAATGCCTAAACGCAGTAGGTGCTTAGCAATGGCAATACCTGCTGAGCCTGCACCATTTATTACAGCCTTAACATTTTTCATCGGCTTTTTTATAACTCGCATTGCGTTTATAACTGCGGCTGATGTTACAATTGCTGTACCGTGCTGGTCATCGTGAAATATAGGAATGTCGCATATTTCTTTTAGCTTTTTTTCAATTTCAAAGCACCTAGGTGCAGATATATCCTCTAGGTTTATTCCACCAAAGCTACCAGAAATAAGATATATTGTTCTTACTATCTCGTCTACATCCTTTGAGCGTATACAAATAGGAATAGCGTCAACATTTGCAAACTCCTTGAATAATGCACATTTACCCTCCATTACAGGCATACCTGCTTCTGCACCGATATCCCCCAAGCCTAAAACAGCTGTGCCGTCAGAGATAACTGCAACTAGGTTTCCTCGTCTTGTAAGCTCAAAGGATTTTCTATAATCGTGGTGAATAGCCATACAAGGCTCGGCAACGCCTGGTGTATATGCAAGTGCAAGGTCGTACGGTGTTTTTAGCTGTGGTACAACCTTTACTTCTATTTTGCCCTTCCATTCGTAATGCTTTTGTAAAGCTTCTTCTCGTATATCCATATTAATATTCTCCTTATAAATCTGTATAGGCTTAGTTTTTGTTTGTTATTAGAGAATTATTAATGATTTCAAGGTAGTTGGATAAATTGGAAGCTGTTGCGTTAATAAAAACAGAGATAAAAAAACGTAAGGTTTGTGTTTGTGTGTGCTATTTTTATTTTTGCTAAAAATTCGGATAAATTATTGTACAGCATTGTATAAATATGATATAATTACTACAGTGAAAATCAGACTGGAGGTTATATTGTATGAAGTACAATACAGCTATAGCTAAATTAATAAAGAAAGAAGAAATAGCAAAGGGCATTTTTGATTTTGTTCTTGAGTGTCCTGAGCTAGCAGAAAAGGCACAGGCAGGTCAGTTTGCACATATTGCAGTGCCAGGTAAAACATTACGCAGACCTATTTCGATTTGTGATGCAACCGATACAACCCTTAGAATTGTTTTTCAGGTAAAGGGTGATGGTACAGATATGCTTTCTAAAAGCAAGGTTGGTGATGATATAGATATTTTAGCACCACTTGGCCACGGCTTTACTATTCCAAAGGGCGAAAAGGTTGCTTTTGTTGGTGGTGGTATTGGTGTACCTCCTATGCTATACAGTGCAAAGCAGGCAGATGTAGCATATGCTGTGCTTGGATTCAGAAATAAGGACGCTGCAATTTTAGAAGACGACTTTAACGCTGTATGCGAAAAGGTTTATGTTGCTACAGATGATGGTAGCTATGGCGTGCATGGCTTTACTACAGATATTTTAAAGGAGATTATAAACGAGGTTGATTTGGTTTGCTCTTGTGGTCCAACACCAATGCTAAAGGCTATTGCACAGATTTGTAAAGAGAACAATACACCTTGTCAGGTATCTCTTGAAGAGAGAATGGGCTGTGGAATTGGTGCGTGCTTGGTATGTGCGTGCAAAACTCTTGACAAAAACGGCAACGAGGAGCACAGCCATGTATGCAAAAAGGGCCCTGTATATAACGCAGAGGAGGTTGTTTGGTAATGGCAGATTTAAAGGTAAAGGTAGCTGGTGTAGAGTTTAATAACCCACTTATCGCTGCATCAGGTACATTTGGTTTTGGCAGAGAGTATTCAGAGTTTTACCCACTTTCTGTTATGGGTGGTATATCATGTAAGGGTATTACACTAAAGGCTCGTCCAGGTAACCCAGCACCAAGAATTGCAGAAACACCATCTGGTATACTTAACGCAGTAGGCTTGCAGAACCCAGGTGTAGACCATTTTATCGAAAATGATTTACCTTGGCTTAAAGAGCAGGACACTGTAATTATTGCAAACATTGCAGGTAACAGCTATGAGGATTATTGCCTGATGGCAGAAAAGCTTTCTGACACTGATGTTGATATGATAGAGCTTAATATCTCTTGTCCTAATGTAAAAAGTGGTGGTGTGCAGTTTGGTACATCCTGCGAGAGCGTAGGTGCTATTACAAAGGCTGTAAGGCAGTATTGCAAAAAGCCACTTATCATAAAGCTTTCTCCTAATGTTACAGATATAGTTTCTATTGCAAAAGCAGCCGAGGCAGAGGGTGCAGATGCTATTTCTATGATTAATACTTTAACTGGTATGCGTATAGATATAAACACAGGCAGACCAATTAT
>JAXJJE010000093.1:0-1399 GCA_036298405.1 Acutalibacteraceae bacterium | reverse complement strand
ATGATGACTATATACCTGTAGTTGAAATGGTTATGCCACTTGAAAATGTTACTCCGGGAAGATATCGCCATTATAAGGGTAACGAATACGAGGTTATAGCTGTTGCACAGCATAGTGAAACTCTTGAAAAGCTGGTAATTTATTTTGATGTTAAAACACATCAACACTGGGCAAGACCGTATGATATGTTTATTGAGCTAGTTGAAAAAGACGGTAAATTTATCCGTAGATTTGACAAACTAAGTTAATTGTATCAATACACACGTAAAGGCTTACTTACTTTTTTGGTAAGTCAGCCTTTATTATTTATTCTTCAAGCAAGTTGCAATTATTCTTTTTTGTACCTGTTATAAATTCCATACAGCTTCTCCCAACCAAACATTGAAACAAATGCTACTATAAAACCTCCTATAACTGCACCTATAATCATATACCATTCTATAGCCATACTGTAATATGATGTATATGCAATATAGACCAATACAGTTAAAACAATAGAAATCACCGTTACCTGAAGTGATGTAGGTATTATTTTTAAAAATTTCAATTCTTTGGTTACCTGAGTAATAATGCTTACAATAGTTGCAAGACAACCTATAAGCATTGCTACATTAGCAAACTCTGTCATTTTTTACCACCTCCTCAAGGTTTGTAATACGATGATTTGCAACTGATATTTTCTCATTGTGTATTTGAAGCTGTTTTTCTGTTTCGTAGGTTCTTACCACTAAATTGTTGTGCTCGCTTACTTTTCTCTCAAGCTGTTCTATTCTGTACTTTATCAGCTTAGACTGTAAGACAAGACCAACCAAAGCACCACAACCTGAGCCTAATAAGCCTATTAACGCAACAATTATCTCATTCATTAATTAAGACCCTTTTCAAGATAATCTATAGTACTATTAATTATTGCATTTTTCACGTCTTCAAGCTCTTTACTTATAGCATTATGAAGTGCTGTTATGGTGTTTTTTCCTGCAATACCGTCCTCTTCTAGCTTATACTTCTTTTGCACCTGCTTGGTAGCCTTTAGTGTACCCTCACCGAATACATTGTCAGCATTTACCTTCTGTGTTATCAATCCCAGCGTACGAGCCTGTATAAGCATTGATTTATAAGCAAGCACACCGTCCGATTTATCACCCTTTGTAAAATTCATATCATCACTCTCCTCGTTATAGTTAGGTCTGAAATAACCATTAATAACACTATTACTACGACTATATCGCTTATACATTACACTTGAGTAATCTGCGTTGTTGCTTCCTGTATTTCCCTCTATTGTATATATATAGGTGCTATCGGCATTATATACATAACCCAAATGGTCACTATGATATTTGTCTGTATAGCTTCCACCCCATCTAAACATAACTATGTCGCCCTCTTTAGGAGTTAT
>JAXJJE010000092.1:0-15059 GCA_036298405.1 Acutalibacteraceae bacterium | reverse complement strand
TGGCTGAACTAACAGGCTTTGAACAGGAAAAGGTAATCGATGACTTAACAAACATTATTTATCCTGTACCGGGCAAGGACGAGTATCAGACAGCAGATGAGTATTTGTCAGGTGATGTTCGTACAAAGCTATTCATAGCAAAAAGCGTTGCCGAAAATGACAGCAAATACAAAGGTAATGTTGTTGCTCTTGAAAATGTACAGCCAAAGGACTTATCTGCAGCAGAGGTCAAAATTCGTTTAGGTGCAACTTGGGTTGATACTAAATACATCAAGCAGTTTATTGACGAGGTATTCCAACCAGGATACCACACCTATAAAATAAATGTAACCTACAGTGAGTACACCAGTAAGTGGAATATAACCAGTAAAAGCTCTGATACTGGCTTTTTGGCAAGAAACACATACGGAACTAAGGACTATAACGCTTATCAGCTACTGGAGCTTGCTCTTAATTTGAAAACACCTAAGGTATACGATGTAAAAATTATAGAAGGTCAAGAAGTAAAGGTGTTTAACCCTCAAAAAACAACTGTTGCAAGGAAGAAGCAAGAAAAAATTCAAGAAAAGTTTGAAGAATGGATTTTTGCTGACCCTCAGAGAAGAAATGATTTGTTGCGTAAATACAACGATACCTACAATTCAATTCGTAACCGTACATATAATGGCTCACATCTGACATTTCCGGGTATGAACCCTGAAATCACCCTGCGACCACATCAGGTTAATGCAATAGCTCGTACTCTGTATGGTGGTAACACCTTACTTGCACACGTAGTAGGTGCTGGCAAGACCTTTGAGATGATTGCAAGTGCAATGGAAGCCAAAAGACTTGGCTTGTGCAATAAATCTCTGTTTGTTGTACCAAACCATTTAACAGAGCAAATGGGTTCTGACTTCTTGAACCTTTATCCATCAGCAAACATTCTTGTTGCTACTAAGAACGATTTCAGCACACATAAGCGTAAAGAGTTCTGCTCAAGAATTGCCACAGGAGAATACGACGCTGTAATTATCGGACATTCTCAGTTTGAAAAAATCCCTGTTAGCTTAGAAAGACAAGAAGCCTTTATTCAAGAAGAAATAAATGATATTGTTAACGCTATTGCTGAAGCAAAGGCTCAGAACGGTGAAAACTTCACTATAAAACAGCTAGAGGGCGAAAAGAAAAAGCTAGAGAACAAAATGAAAGAGTTGTACGAGGATAAAGCAAAGGACGATGTAGTTACCTTTGAACAGCTTGGTGTTGACCGTATCTTTGTTGATGAAGCACACAAGTTCAAGAATTTGTATATTCGTACTAAGATGACTAATGTAGCTGGCATAACCTCATCTTCTGCTGATAAGTCAGCCGACTTGCTGATGAAGTGTAGATATATTGATGAAATCACAGGTGGTAAGGGTATTGTGTTTGCTACTGGTACACCTGTTTCAAACTCTATGTCAGAGCTATATACTATGCAAAGATATTTGCAGTTTGACACCCTAAAGAAACTTGGATTTGCTCACTTTGATAGCTGGGCTTCTAGCTTTGGTGCTACCGTTACAGCAAGTGAGCTTGCTCCTGAAGGTAAGAAGTATAGAGAAAAGACAAGGTTTGCAAAGTTCTTTAATCTACCTGAGCTAATGAACATCTTCAGAGAATGTGCAGATATACAAACAGCCGATATGCTGAACCTACCAGTTCCTAAAGCAGAATTTAAAACGGTTGTTGCAAAGCCTAGTGCAGACCAGCGTAATTTTGTAGATGAGTGTGGTAATCGTGCAGACCGAGTACGCTCAGGTTCAGTTGACCCACGAGAAGATAATATGCTGAAAATTACCACTGATGGCAGAAAGCTTGCAGTAGACCAGCGTATAGTTAACCCTGAATTGCCTGATTTTGAGAACAGCAAGATTAATATGTGTGTTAATAATGTGTTTGAGATATGGCAAGACACAGCAGAACAGCGTAGCACTCAGCTTCTTTTCTGCGACTTGTCAACACCTACTACTGACGGCTTTAATGTTTATGATGATATTAAAGAGAAGCTCATCAGCAAGGGTATTCCATCTAAAGAAATAGCCTTTATCCATAACTATAACACCGACGCAAAAAAGGCTGCATTGTTCAGCGATGTAAGACAAGGTAAAATCAGAGTTCTGCTCGGCTCAACTGAAAAAATGGGTGCTGGTACTAACATTCAGGATAAGCTAGTTGCTTTGCACGATTTAGATTGTCCTTGGCGACCAAGCGACCTTGAGCAACGCCTCGGTCGCATACTAAGACAGGGCAACGAGAACGAAGAAATCTATGTGTTCAGATATGTTACTGAGGATACATTCGACGCATATTCATACCAATTAATTGAGAATAAGCAGAAATTCATCTCTCAGATAATGAGTTCAAAAACACCAGTAAGAGAAGCTGAAGATGTAGACCAGTCTGCTCTTTCATACGCTGAAATCAAAATGCTTGCAACAGGTAATCCTCTGATTAAAGAAAAGATGGATTTAGATATTAAGCAAACCAATCTAAAGGTATTAAAGGCTGACTATTTAAGCAACAAGTACAAACTAGAAGATATGATATTAAACACACCTAAAGAGATTACTATTAAGGAACGCTTTATCAACGATTTAACTCTTGATATGGCTACCGTGGACGAACACCCTATCAATAATGACGAGTTTAAAATGGTGCTTAATGGTACTACCTATACAGACAAGAAAACTGCTGGTATGTATTTGATTAAACTGCTTGAAACTTTACCTCATCATGTAAAGACAGATGAGTTTACTGTGGGTGAATACAGAGGATTTACTCTTTCTGTGGCAAGGAGAGATAATCAACCTTATGCGTACCTGAAAGGCTACCTTAGCTACAGCGTTGAAATGTCAGATGATGTATATGGTAACATCACAAGGCTTAATAATAAGCTAAGTGCTATTTCTGACCGTAAATACAAAGCAGTATTAAGCCTTGAGGACTATAATCGTCAGATGGAAAAGGTGAAAAAAGAAGTTGAAAAGCCTTTTGAACACGAAGCAGAGCTAAAGAATGTTAATGACAGACTTGAAGAGGTTAACCGTATGCTAAATGCAAAGGGCAACTCTGAGTACAGAACCATTACTAAAGCAGAGCTTGAGCTATTGAAAGATACTGATGTAGAGTTAGATTTTGTTCCTGACAGAAGTGGTAACGGTGACTTTATTATCAGATTTGAAAAGGTGGAGTCTGACAAGGTTGAAAACGCTCTGAAGCCAAGCACCTCAAGTACATTAAAAATGTAACAGTACAATAGTTGTGTTTTACCTGATATTATGTGATAATATTAACAGCAACAAAGCAAGGAGATGTTAGTATGCCTAATATTAAGCCTGTTTCTGATTTAAGACACTATAATGAGGTTTTGTGTGATATTTCTTACGGAAAGCCTGTTTTCTTGACTAAAAATAGTCGTATCAAATACGCCATTGTAGATATTGAAGAATATGAAAACTTAAATTCAACAATTAAACTTCTAGAGGATTTAAGCCAAGGTAAGCTATCTGCTGAAAATGGTAAGCTAACTAGCATTGAAGAAGTAGAAAGATTATTCAAGCTATAAGATGTATCGCATTATTCAGAAAACTAAAGCACAATTAAATAACTAATCGACAAAGCACTACCAACACAAAATGGTAGTGCTTTTCTTGTCTGAAAAACTAGAAGATAAAGGAGATTACAGATATGGTAATTAATAACATTAAGACAAGTGAAAACAAGGTTGAAAACACAAACATTATAGGCAAAGCAAGCTGTGTGATAAATGGAACGGTATCAGTTAGTGGTATCACTATTCGTTTATCAAAGGATGATAAGCCATATATCCAAATGCCACAAATGAAAAATGCTAAAACAGGCAATTATCAGGATATAGCCTTTCCTCTGACCAGCGAAGGCAGACAAGAGCTTAACAACGCTATAATACAGGCTTTTAACAGCCCACAACAGACGGTGGAAAACAGCTTTGTACCTTGTTCAAATAATATTGATATGCAGTTGATTAACCAAAAGCAGGATAATTCAAAACCATCCAATGTAGTATCAAGAGGAACAATGGTTATTGACGATGAGTTTGCTGTTAAGAATGTTAGTGTTGTCATCAACAAGCAAGGAGAGCCTTTTCTATCATTGCCAAGCTCCTACAGCAAAGCAACTGGTAAGTCATACCCTATTGTTTCCCCTGCTTCAAAGGATGTATATACAGCTATAAACAAGGTAGCAGTAGATACCTATATCGCTAACGATAACAAAATCAAGAATATCCAATACGAGTATAAGGCAGTAACAGAGCCACAAATAGAAAAGCTTTCTAAGGAGTCAACCGTAAAATTTGAATGTGCAAGCTTTAAAGATGGTAGCTTTATCATTCGTTACGATAAAAATGATTCTAGTGCAGTTAATCAGGCTTTAAATAATACAGCAACTCAAAAGCGATGATATGAGGTGACTATGGCACAGAACATTTTGCGTAAAAATCAAAGTAAATTGCCGATGATAATATTCTATATAGTTCTTTTTCTGTTGGAGCTTTTAGTGGTAACATACATAACCTATTGCTACAATCTGTACTGTATTGATAACGAAATAGCTGAGAATTTCAGTGCAGAGGCATTAGTAGGTTCATTTGAATATGCTGGTAAGTCAATAGAGCTTTCAAGTGACTTACTTGTTACTGCATTTAAAATGCAGATAACAAAACTATGGTATGTACACCTAGTTGTTATTGGTTTGACCTATGTTATGCTTACATCATCAAATCAAAATTCATATAAAGGAATGGAACACGGCTCTGCAAGATTTGCAACTCCGGCAGAAATCAAACGCTTTAAAAAGGATAAATCAGGTATCCCTTGTGCTAAGGATTTTTATGTTCCTATAAGTGGCAAGGTTGGCAGACGAAAGGTTATCTCTAATCTTAATGAGGTTGTTGTGGCTGGCTCAGGTGCTGGTAAATCCTTTCGTAAGGTACAGCCCGATATTATGCAAATGTGGGGTAGCTACATTGTTACTGACCCTAAGGGTGAATTATACCGTAACTGCTATAAAATGCTCAAGGAAAACGGATATAAAGTAAAGGTACTGAACCTGATTAACATCAATTTGTCAGACTCATATAACCCTTTTGCATATATGCGTTCTGAACAGGATGTGCTTGAGATATGCTCTCTATTTATGTCTGCTTCAGCTGGCACAGACGAAAAGGAGGATTTTTGGATAGGCACAGCAAAGGAGTTACTTACTCTTGTTTCTATGTATCTATTTAAAACAGACAATGAAGTTAAAAGCTTTGGTAGAGTAATTCGACTAATTAATTCAATTCAGTATGACAATAACGGTAAAATAGACCCTAACTGTGAGCTTAGCAGATGTATGGGCAAGCACTCTACTATACATCCTTATGATGTAGCTACTATAACCTGGTCAGGCTTGCAAGGAACACCTCACGAAACAATGGGTAGCATTCAGAAAACATTGACTACAAGGCTACAGCTATGGGCAGTAGAGGATGTAGATTTGCTTACAGCAAAGGATGATATGGACTTTGATAATGTAGGTGTTGAAAAGACTGCTATTTTCTTGATATTACCTGTTCCGAGTAATCCGTACAGAGCTGTGGCTAACATCTTCTATTCACAGCTGTTTCAAAGGCTATTCAGAGTTGCAGACGAAAAATATGATGGCAGATTGAAACAGCTTGTTTCATTTGAGCTTGACGAATTTGCAAACATCGGTAAAATACCTAACTTTGAAAAAATCCTAGCTGTTGTGCGTAGCTATAACATAAGAGTTTGTGTTGTACTGCAAGACCTCTCACAGCTAAAGGCTCTTTACAAAGACACCTATGAGGGAATAATTGCAAACTGCTCTATAACAACTTTCTTAGGAACTACCGAAGATAGCACCCTCGAAGCCTACAGTAAAAAACTCGGTAATATATCCGTACAAACAGACAGTAGGTCTTATAACCGTGCCGGTCAAGGTGGTGGCTCTGATACTGAAAGTACGGCTACCAGAGCCTTGTTAAATCCTGATGAGATAAAGGAAGCCATTAAAGCTAAGAATGATACAGATGAGGAGTCTTGCATAATTTGGGTAGGCTATGAAAGACCATTCTTTCTTACCAAGTTCGATACTTTAAGTCACCCGATAATGTGTAAGGTAGGTGGACCACCAAATACTCCATACAAGAAAAACAATACAGATATTCGTGAAATTTACGGTAATGTGTATTCTGCAAAGAAAGAACAACATCGTTTATTACTTGATGAAAAGAGAAAGGAATTAGAGATTGAAAATCAAAGGCTAGCAGAAACTCAACAGGCTGAATACGAAGCTACTCAAGCTCAGCTAGAGGAACAATTTAACATCGAAAAAGAAAAGCAAATACAGTTACCTCTGTCTGACCAACAGGAGGAAGAACGAGTGGACGCTGAATTTGAGGAAGAATATGAGCTGTATTATGAAGATGAAGCCTCTGATGATAACGCTGTAAACCCAGCTCTTGAGAGAATATTAACTCAGTACGCTATGCCAGATTAAGGAGGTGATTTGAAATGAGCAAAGAAGATGAGATAGTAGACATATATGACCCTATTAAAGCAATGGCAAAAATAAGCTCTATTGTTTCTTCTGTGGAAAATATCAAAAGAATGGTTAATTTCTTCAGATGTCCACATTGTAGTATGAGCTTAGAATCAGCAGGTGCTAATACCTCAATTGCACCTGAAAGTATATCAGTGAATTACACTGGTTTGCACACCGATATTGCATTTGTATCAACAGCAGAGGACGGTATAGAGCGAACATCATTAGAGACTATAGAGGATAACATACTAAGAAGAAATGTTTTAGAAAGCTTTGATGATTCTGTATCTGACGGTTATCTTACCTGTGAGAATGGCAAGTATTTACTTACCGATAAAGGCAAGGAACATATCAATTCTCCAGCATTTATAAAGCAGTTTGAGAAGGACCAGGAATATTTTCTGGCTAATAATAGTTATAGAGCTATGTTTGAGTTCAAGGGTGAAGGTCAGGATATAGATATATTCAGATATGCCGATAGCTTTAATCTTAACAGCCTGAATGTATCAGAAAATAAAGAAACAATTGATAAGGTTGTTTCTTATTTTAGAACATTAGAGAAAACAGGCTTTGTGAATATAAATAAAAGCCTTGTTGCTACTCCAACAGAAAAAGCATTAAAGTATTTTACGCAACACCCACCGTTGAATTTTGATGTAAAGCTTGTAACCACAAAAAATATAAAAGAAATCGCTAACACAGTAGCTTCACTAGCTAAGTCACCGAGTATAGTAGGAGTTATTGTTGAGGTGTCAAAAGTTGCTTTCAAGAAATTACAACAAAAGCAATCGCAAAACACCTCCCAAGCACACAGCCGTCATTAATTGATGGCTGTTTTTTTATATACAAACATTAACAAAAAGAAAGCAGAGGAAAAACTATGAACAGAAATGAAAAGACAATCAAAACAATCAAATTCAATAAGTTTCGCAAAGCAGTAATTACAGCTTCGCTGATTGCTACAGTAATAGCTACATCAACTATAAGCGTGTTTGCAGACGCTCCAGCTGGTGTAGATACCACTTCGATGGGAACAGTTATGGATATAATATTTTGGATTGCCGGAATAGCAATAGGTGCGTGTACTCTTATTCCTGGTCTATATCACATAGCACAGGGTGTTTCAAATGAAGATAACCGAACTCGTAACAGTGGTATTACATCTTGTGTAGTAGGTGTAGCGTGTATAGCAGCGTTGCCAGTTATTAAAGGCTTATTAGCTTAATTGTTTTAAAAGCCAAAGGACAGTAATATAACAGTCCTTTGGCTTTTAGTGGAGGTGAGTATATCCAAATGAAACGAAAATTTAAAAAGCTGTTTTGTTTTTTATTAGTAACTATGATTATTATGTCGCTCAGTTGTATTTCAGCTTCTGCTGCTACAGTAAGTGCTACAGGCTACCGATTATACCATCCTTTTTCGGGGTATTGTATTGATAATCATATAGCAGTTGAAGATTTGCCTTTAGCTAGATGGAAGGATTTCACTTTAGAAGGAACAGGTGTTACGATTTATCAATCAAGCTTGTATAGTGAAACAGTGATGTTGAAAAACAAGTATGATAGAAATCTAGACCGATTATGTGAAAATATCAGTCAAATGAATGATGATGACGCTAGTTATTGTCTTGAGCTTCTGAATACATATCACACATCAATCCAAAGGGTTTTGGATAATAGTGCTACTGTACTGATAGGTATAAATACTGATACTCTTGAAAGAACAGAAACAAGGTGGCAAATTGCTGCTGATAGAGTTCAAGACCAGCGTGACAGTGTGGCTAGTATGGATGACCTTTATAATGGATTGCTTAGTTCAAGTAATATTATGTCTGACACGGTTAGTAATAGCGATGGCATATTTGTAGATGCTATAAATGCAATTGGCGATGGTTTAAACCTGATGTGGCAGGATTTAGGTACTAATATATTAGGTGCTGTAAGTCCTACAGGTGCTACTACTCTTTACTATAATGGTCACAATATCGGAATTTCTTTTGATACCTTTGTTGATAATGCTGTTGTTGTAACTAAAGCATTTGGTTATGGTGTAGCTGTTATATGCTTTGGAATAGGCTTTACTAACGAAGCAGTTGCGTTTGAGCTTAACACAGAACGAGGCTGGTTTAAGGTGTTCGGACAGCTGTTATTGGCGAAAATATGGGTAGATTTATCGGTTGAGTTGTGTAGAGGTATCTACAAAATAATACGAAGTCTTACATCGCAAATAATGGGTGTAGCTCCAGCTATAGATTTATTACAGCCTGTTACATCACCAACCGGTGGTGGCGTAATATCTTCTGTGCTTAATTGGTTATCTGAGCTGTTGGGTTTAATTATTGCTTGTCTACCTCTTGCTATTATATCCATAGTTATTATGGTGAGTGTTTGCAGAATGTATATTAAGCTAATTGTACGTAACTTTGAAATTGCTTGCTTATTATGTGTATCACCTATATTTTTTGCAACACTGGCAAGCTCTGCCACTTCAAGCTATTTCAAAAAGTTTATATCTTCTTTTTTATCAGTAATAGCACAAATAGTCTGGATGGGAATTACCTATACGCTTACTACTAACATAATCACAGATATTACGACAAGCTCAACTTCAATAAGCATATTAAATGTATGGATTTATGTAGGAGATTTAATAATAGTTGCTGTAGTGCTATGTGCAGCAAGTGACCTTATCGCTAGACCATCTAACGAACTAAAAGGTTTGTTATCTTAATAGAATTGAGGTGTTGTAAATGAGAAAAGTAAAGCTAACTAAAGATGTAATCAAAAGAGATTCTGTGATACTTGGGTTAGGTAAAAAACAACTAATAGGAATGACAATAACCTGCGTGATTGCAGTCGGAACTCTAGCTCTTGCTTTCGAGCTTGGTTGGAATATGGACTTGTTTGGTTATATTATATTTATAGAATTACTATTAGGGGCAAGTATTTTTATCATAAGAATTAATGGTAGGTCGGCATTTCTTATGCTGATGGAAGCGTTTTTTACTATTGAAGATGTACGCTATTATGTAAAAGGAGGTTTAAACAGCAATGAAGAAAAAACAAAAAGCTAATAGCAATATAGTTATTACAGACCCCAAACAAGAAGATGAGGATTTACTGGAAAGTCAAAGCAAGAAAATAAAGAAAACCTCACAGCAAACAATCCCTTTTGACGAAATCTACGAGAATGGTGTTATCAGAACAGGTAACACCTTTTCTATAGCATTTCGTATGACTAATATAGACTATAAGCTGATGAAGGAATCTGACAAGGAAGCCCTTTATAATAATTATCAGAAGTTTCTAAATGCTCTACCAGCAGAAATAAGATATCAGGAATTAATTGATAATGGCAGATTTGATAAAAATCTTCTTAAACAGGCTTTAATGCCAAGCAAGGCACTAAAGAAAAATAGTTGTATTAAGGATGAGCTTATAGATGACTATATTGATATTCAGAGCCGTAAGCTTAGTGAGGCTGACGAAAACTGCGAAAAGGTAATCTATGGTGCTATATCATATACTATAAAGCACAAGCTAGATAATCCATCTCAGATATTCAAGTATGAAAAGGAAATTGCAACACGCTTGCTTCAGATGGGAATAAGCATAACACGATTAAATGCTGTTGAGTATATCAAGCTCATACACAGCATTTACAATCCTACAGAGGATTTTATGTTGCCTGATAATCTTTATCAGGCAGATGTAAACCTAAAGGACTATATTGCACCTGTACATTTTGATTTCAAATCAAAATACAATAGAACGGGTAAGCATGTGCAAATGGGAGATACCTTTGCACGAGTGCTGTTTGCTAAACGCTTTTCAACTAGCTGTGATGATGAGTTTTTATATGACTTAATGGATAACAACTACAGCGTTAAAATCTCAAAGCACATTCAGAGAATCGATAAGTCTGAAGCTATGGATATTCTTAAAAAGGAAATAAACCATCTTGAGGGTACTATCGAAAAAAGACGAGAAACAAACAGTAAGTTTGGTGGACAGTTTATTCCTTATTCGCTTAGAAACAGAGAAAAAGAACTGCTTAACCTACAGGAGGTTTTAGGAGAAGAGGATTGCGAGCTGTTTGAGTGTTGCTTTCTTATCTACCTTACAGCAGATAGCGAAGCCAAGCTAGACGAGCTATCGTCATACATAAGGTCAAAGGGTAGAAATCATCAGGTAGTTATAGATAACCTTGTAGGACAGCAAGAACGAGGACTAAGCTCTATATTACCAATAGCCATCAACGAGCTTGCAAACGAGGAAATAAATGTATGCAAAACCTTTATTACCAATGCAATGGCTAACTTTATTCCGTTTTCATTTGTTGCTTATTTTGATGTAAATGGATTAGATTATGGTGTTAATACCCAAACAGGCAACCGAATATTACTCGACAGAACGCAAGAAATGAATGCTAACGGATATATATTGGGTACATCGGGTTCGGGTAAATCAATGATGGTTAAGGATGAAATATTATCAGCAATCGCAAAGAACCCTAACGATGAGTTTATCATCATCGACCCTGAAAACGAATACCTACCACTGCTTGATTACATAGACGGTGAGAGAATTATACTTTCACCATCAAGCCAAACGCATATCAATATCTTTGATACAAGCCTTGAATATACTACCGAGGACGGTAATGCTTTGGCAACTAAAACAGATTTTATTATGAGCTTTATTGCAAGTGCAAAGGGAATGGATTTAAGCAGAGATGAAACATCAATTATAGACAGAGTTGTTAAGCTTGCTTATAGAGATTTTCAAAATCATAACGGAGATAAGGAATATCTTCCTACCTTGCCTGTGTTCTACAAGCTACTAAAGGAACAGCCAGAGCAAACAGCAGCTGACATTGCACTTAATATCGAGATATATACCAAGGGTACATTTGATATGTTTGCACATCATACAAATGTAGAGGTTTCAAAAAAGCTTCTTATCTTTGATTTATTTAATATGGGTGAGCATTTAAGACCAGTAGGCTTGCACGTGTTGCTTGAAATGATATGGCAGAGAGTTGTCGAAAACAGGCGTAAGGGTATACGCACTTGGCTGTGGTGCGATGAGTTCTCCGTTATGTTCACAGGCAAAGATACCTCTGCAGGCTTGTTCTTTAAAAAGGTTTATCAGCGTATTCGTAAATATGGTGGTGTAGCCACTGCTGTTACTCAGAATATATCAGAGGTGCTAGAAAGCAAAGAAGCAACAACGATGATTCAAAATGCCGAATTCCTTGTTTTGGCACAGCAAAAGGGTCAGGATTTGAAAAAGCTTGTTGATTTGTTTGAGCTGTCAGAGTCGCAAATGGCTTACCTAAAAACTGGCAATGTAGGCACAGGACTTATTATCTGTGGTAAGAAGATTATCCCATTTAAAAACCTAGTACCTAAGGATACCCTTACATACAAGCTGTTTTCAACAAAATTCAACGAAGAACAAAGAAACGAAGCATAAGGATGATTAAACTATGAATGTATTACTAATCTGTGGTAAGGAAATGCAGAAAAATCTTGAGACTATGTGTAGCAGAGCCAGAAACAAGCGTGTTATCGGTACGGTCACTCAAGTAGATGATAATATAGTTGAGCTGGTTAAAACTACATATAGACCTCACTGTATTATTTGGGCTCAGGGAATAGATTTTAAAACAGATACCTCTGAATTAGATTTAATTCTATCCTTGCAAAATGAATTTCCATCCACACGAATAATAGTAAACCACGGCAAGCGTGACGAGCTTACAACTGCACTTGTAGAGAATGATATATACGATGTAGTCGCTAGAATAGTAACAGACATAGAGTTCCTTAGCCTTTTAAACACTCCTCTTTCATCGAAGGAGGAGTTTGAAAGGTTTAATAAAGACACTCACAAAACAAAGACTACTACCAAGCAACGCAAAAAGGTTGTTGTAAACAATAAACCTATATTTGTATTCTTGGCTGTAATTATGTTTGTTACTATTTCGTTTGTTGCTATAGTAAAAAATAAACAGACAGCGACAATCACTGCTGAGGACACAACCGAAGCTTCCTACACTATAGCTACTGAGTATGTAACGGACTACCTTTTATTAGATAGCTATGACTCACCAACTGAAAAGGAAACCGAAAAGCCAACTGAAGAACCAACTGAAGAAGAAACAGAACCACCAACAGAAAAGAAAGAACAAGCTACCGAAAAAACTGATAAAGATGATAAGGACGTGGACGAGAACAAAGAAAAGAACGAACAAGACAATAGTTCTAATATATCTCAAGCACAGGTACAACAGCCAGTACAGCAAGCTCCACAGCAATCTGTACAGTTGCAACAACCAGTACAACAGCCACAGCAGCAGTATATTCCACAGGTGCAACAACCCATACAGCAACCACAGCAATCTATGCCACAGGTCCAACAGCCAGTACAACAACCTGACCCTATAGTTGATGATGGTCTGATATATTTTGACAAGGACAGCTACACCGTAGCAGTTGGAGGAAGCTTTGATGTATATGTAACAGGCTTGGCTACATCATCAGGCTGTAAGTGGACTCTTACCAATAGTGCTATAGCTGAATTTGTATCATCAGATACAGCAATTGTTACTATCAAAGCAAAGGCTAAAGGCTCAACAGTAATTACCTGCACAGCTAAAAGCAATGGTGCTACCAGACAGGTGCTTGTAACAGTAAAATAAAAGGAGGATATTATGAAGAAAACAGGAGAAATAAAGGAAATAAAAGCTCAAAACCCTTATTTAAAAAGAAATCTAAAGTTTCTTAGAGAGTGCTGTGAGCTTACCCAGCAGGAAATAGCTAACGCATTGCGTATCGACCGTTCAACATATACCTACTGGGAGCGTGGCAGAACATTGCCATCGGTACATAAGATAGCAGCACTAATGGAGCTTTATCGAAGAAAAGGCATAAAGCTTGATTACAACCTATTGCTAGACAACTTAATTACAGCGTCTATTCTGCAAGAGATAAGCGAATGAATATATTTTTTATTGTAACTATAAACATTTTTTATTTTCTGTGGGATATATTAACGCTAAACAAAGAGGTTTATTACAGGGTTACAAGCTACAAAAGGAATAGTAAAAATGTAAAAGTAAAACCGTTACGCAAACGCAAAACGGTTTTACTTTTTTTATTTACATCCATATTAATGGCAATTTTAACAGCTATATCAAATATTACAGCGATATTAGCTTTTATTTTGATGTGGATTATAAACAGAATTATAAGAAGAAAAAGATTAAAAGAAATAAAAGATTAAAAGAAATAAAGTGCCTTGATGAAGAAAACGAGGACTATTGGAAAGGGTGAGAATGTAATGAGAGTAAATAAAAATAACTCCGTCAGCTACAGCAATGACGAAAAGAAGAAAGCAAGCCAAATGTCAACCGTTGACTACCTACAGCGTCGCTATGGCTTTACCTTTAAATTCAGAAATAATTATTATAAGTGTGAACAGCACGATAGCTTAATTATATATTCAGACCAGCGTGGTTGGGCTTGGAACTCAAAAGGGCTAAAGGGCAGTGATGTTGTACAGTTTATTATGTCAGTAGAAAATAAAAGCTACCCTGAAGCTTTGAAAGCCTTAATAGCTAATACCAAACAACCATATTCACACAGCAAACCCACCAAGAAAAAATCTGAAGTAAAGGTGCTTGAATTACCTCAGGCAACTAAAGAAAAATACTCAAGAGTCTTTGCATATCTGCATTACAGCAGAAGAATTGATAAAGGCATAATTAATGAATGTATGAAAAATAAATCTCTATATCAAGATACAAGGGGTAACTGTGTATTTGTTGGGTATAAAAACAATGTTCCTGCTTATGCGACAATAAGAGGAACACTAACCGATAAAAAATACAGAGGTGATTGTAGTGGAAGTGACAAAAGATACTCCTTTAATATGACATATAACACCGATTGCAAAGAGCTATATGTATTTGAGTCAGCAATAGATGCAATGAGCCACGCAACTATTGCAAACCTAGTTTTTAAGAGTGCTACAGCATATAAAAAGTCAAACAGACTTGCACTTGGTGGACTAAACACCATAGCACTAAACCAATATTTGAAGGACCACCCACAGGTTACAACCATAAACCTTTGCTTTGATAATGACTATAATGCAGTAAACAACGATGGCACACCAGCACCTAACCACGGTCAGGAATTTGCAAAGCAATGCTGTGAGAAATACTCAAAAAGAGGCTATACGGTAAGAAATATATGTCCTAAGCACAAGGATTTTAATGACGATTTAATTGAGTATTATCTGCCACAGATAGAAAAAACAAAGGAGAAAAAATATGGAACAATTAGAGGAAACAATCTCTGAATACATACTCAGATTAAGACTAGAAAAGGGTGTTTCGCAGTATAGAGCAGCCAAAGAAATAAATATAAGCCGAGCTGC
>JAXJJE010000091.1:0-21376 GCA_036298405.1 Acutalibacteraceae bacterium | reverse complement strand
CCCCACAGGAATTTTCCGAAATATCGGTTTTTACTCTCTTTAAGAGGTATAGTAAGATTGCCCTTTGAAAGCTCGTAGGGGAAGGTGGTTATTCTGTCAAATGGCTTTACTATGTTGTGACGAATATAGAAAAGCACAATCAGCACAAAAACTGAAAACACAGCCATAAACACATTTACATATATTATTTCACTTGTGTTTTCTGTTGGCTCAAGGTATTCAATACGATACAGCTTTCCGTTGATTTCTCTTATAACATACTCGCTGTCTGATATAAAGAAATCCTCCTCGTTGCCCTGTGCATATATGCCCGAAACTGTACTGTACTTATCAACATCAGGTATATTACCCGTTTTTTCAATCTCGGCAACTATGCGATGAGCCTCTACCTTAAGCAGGCTTGCAGGAGTTTTTGAAAACCTTGGTATAAGGTTAACCGTAGCAAACATAAGAATAATAATCGCAAATGCTAGGGCTATTATTTTATTGAAGCTTTTCATTTTATTCCTCCCAACGGTAGCCCTTACCCCACACAGTTATAATGTGAGCAGGCTTTTTGGGGTCTGACTCAATTTTTTCTCTGAGCCATTTGATATGTACAGTCAGAGTCTGCGTTTCTGACTCGCTGTCAACTCCCCATATGCTGTTGAAAAGGTTGTCCTTAGTAAGTGTTTGCCCTTTATTCTCTATAAGCATTTTTAAAAGCTCAAATTCCTTTGAAGTCATTTCAAGATTTTTATCGTTTTTGATGACTGATTTTGTAACAAGATTAAGCTCTAAATTTCCTTCTTTTATTTTATCCTGTGCAAATCTGCGTTTGAAAATACCCTTGATTTTTGCAAGAAGAATGTCTATATCGTACGGCTTCTCAATATAATCGTCAGCCCCTAGTATAAGACCATTCAGCTTGTCCTCTTTGCTTACTCTTGCCGTAAGCATAATAACCGGAGTATTACCATTTTGACGGATTTTCTCGCATACAGCAAAGCCATCTAGACCAGGTAAATTAATATCAAGCAGGACAAGCCTTGCCCCGTACTTTTCGTACAGGGACAAGGCTTTTTCTCCGTTATCAGCTGTGCTCACTGTGTAACCATCAGCTCTTAAAAAATCTGTAAGCAGTGTAAGTAGCTCCTTGTTATCTTCAACTATAAGTATATCCATATTACCAACCCATTTCCATTAACCAGTTATTAATTGAACGCTCTCTGTCTCTTGCTGTAGCGTCTACATCTACATTATACTCTCCTTTTATGTTTCCGTCATCTATAAATAGAATTCTTGTGCATTTTGCTGCAACCTTTGAGTCGTGAGTAACAAGCATAATTGTTGTACCCTCTTTATTCAGCTTACTGAGCTCCTCCATAACCTCGTCAGATGATGTACGGTTTAAAGCACCTGTAGGTTCGTCTGCAAAAATAACCTCTGGGTTGTTAATCATACTACGGCAGATACAAGCACGCTGTAGCTGACCACCTGAAACCTCGTTGATGTCATTGTTTGCTATCTCCTCAATACCAAGCTTTTTCATAAGCTTTAAGCCTCGTTCTGTAATTTCTGCTCTGCTTTCGGTATTCTTTGTAGATTTAACAGCAGGAAGAATGATGTTATCAAGAACAGAAAGATTTTTAAGCATATACATCTGCTGGAAGATAAAGCCCATATCGTCAAGTCTTAGCTGTGCAAGCTCGTTGTCGTTAAGCTTTTCTATATTCTTACCTGAAAATTCAACCTCTCCTGCTGTCATTCTGTCCATACCAGAAACTGTGTAAAGCAGTGTAGACTTACCAGAACCAGATGGACCCATAACAGCAACCATTTCACCCTCATATACTCTGAAGCTTACATTTTTAAGAACATTGTTCTGGCGTTTGTTTGTGATATATGTTTTGCAAAGGTCTTTAACATTAAGTACTGTATTCATAATAATTCTCCTATTCTTAATTACTCTATATTAGATGCGTCGCTTGATTTGATTGTGTTTGTGTAAAGTGATGTGAAAAATGCTGCGATAATTGCAACTGAAACAAGTATTACAGGGTATACGATAAAGATTTCTACTGGTACAATTTCATAGCTTACTCCATTAAGTGCACCCATAATAACAAAGATAGGGTCAATTACAAGCTTTGTAACAGGCAGGCACAGAGCTGCAGCAATAAGTGAAGCAACAAGTGCTACAATTGCAAATCTCATAGTGTGGTGACCGATGATTGATTTATTTGAGAAGCCAAGTGCCTTCATAAGAGCAATTTCTGACTTTTCAGCAGAGATGAATGAACGCTCCATAAGAACTGCGATACAAATAACGACTGCAAGCACGATAATAAGAACAAGATTTTTTACAAGTGCTACTGTTTCGTATGAGCCTGTAATCTCTTGTGCAAACACCTTTGTGTTTTTTACAAAGTCTGTGTCAAAAATTTCCTTCAGCTCTTCTATTCTCTCGTTAAGCTGCTCCTCTGTAAGCTCATCGTCGAAGTCAATCTGAGCAGCAAGCATTGCTGCTGTGCTGAATGATGATACATCAAAATCCTGGTGTACTCTGTTTGCCTGACCCATGCGTACCATAGTCTGGTGAAGAGCAGTTACCATACATTCAACCTCTTCGCCCTCAACATATAAAGTGATTTCATCTCCTATCTCAAGGTCATATTCCTGTGCTGTTGCATATGAGATTGAAATTTCGTTTACATTTTCAGGAGCAACACCCTCGTTATAAAAGTAATCCTTTGTATCTGTACAAGGATTGTGCTGAATAGCAAGAGTTGTCTTTTTACCATTTACTTCAGCACCGATACCGTAAACCTTTTCCTGACGCACTTTACCAGGCATACCGTTATCTGCAAGAATTTTCTCAACATCTTCCACAGTCTTATCTACTAATACCTCACTGCTGAAATAAACATCACTTTCGATACAACCGAAAAGAGTAAGAATTGCTTTGCTTTCCAGTGTGTTTGCTGTGTTTGCAAGCACCATTACAAGCATAATAAGTATTGCAAAAACTGATGTGATAACTGAATATTTTTTAGGTGCACTTACAATATCGTTAGCTGCAAGAAATGTGCTTGATGACAGCTTACTCTTAGAAAGGTGCATAATACTCTTCTTTCTGAATCGTTCACCTGTCTGACCACTTCTTACTGCGTCAATAGGAGTAAGCTTTTTGATTTTGCCTGTAGCAGTCCAGCAGAAAAGCAGAGTAATACCAACTACAAGGATTGAGCAAAGCAGACCTATAATAAAGTTATTTTCGCTGTTAAGATACATTGAAGTACTTACAGACTTAAGAAGCATATCAGAGAAAGGAATACTCAAAGCAAAGCCTAAGGCTGAGCCTACAATCGTAATGGCAAAATATTTGATAAGGTAAAGCGTACGGATTGAGCTGTTCTTAACACCGATAGCCTTCATAACACCGATTTCTCTGAACTCCTCGGCAATAGTAAAACCAATTGTGTGCTTTAAAACTACAAATGAAACGATAATCAGGAACACGCTTACAATAAGAAGGACACCTGCAATAATCATATCCATAAGGTAGGTGGTTTCAATGGTTTTTCTCTCTTCATTCATAGAAACACCTGCAAAACCGTTAAGAGCTCCCTTAATCTCTTCAACATCTGTTGTATTTATATAGTAAATATTACCTATTCTGTCCTTTGATGTTACTCCGTCATAAATATGTTGATAATCATCATCGTTCATAATGAATTTTGAAGTTCCAAAACCACTGGAGCCTAAGACAGCGTCCTTAGCCTTACCCAAATATTCAAGCTCAACCTCTTTTTCTCCTACAGCAATAGTGAGCTTGTCGCCGATTTCAAGGTTATTGTTTGCAGCAAAGCTACTTGTTGTATAAAACTTACCTTTTTCTACTTCGTTGATTATTTCATTATTCTGGTCGAAGTAATTAATCTGAGCATTTCCGGCAGGCATATATATATGCATACCACTGTCAACATTTTCATTTGAACCCTTGATTTCAATATCAGAACCATAGCCGATAAGCTGAGCTTCTCTTCGGCAGTCTGTTACACCGTCAACCTCTGTAAGGGTTTCTCCTAGCTTGTTGTCCTCTACGCCCATTTCCAATACAATATAGTCTGGCACATTTGCTTTCTCGAAAAAGTACTCCAGACCAGTTGTAACTGCCATAATGTTATTAACACTGCTCGCCATAAACATAGCAGATAGTATGACAAATATCATCAAAATAACATTCATGGTCTTTTTGCGTTTTAGGTCTTTTTTCAGAATGTTCATATACATAATTGTGTGACTCCTTTTTTGTTTTATTTGGTATGGTCACATTATAAAACAGAAATTATTAAATAATCCTTAAATATTATAAAACATAAAAAATAAATTTTCTACTATATAAAATCATCGTTTGTTAAATAAAAATTAGCCCGAAATGCAACTTACCGTTGATAAATGCATCTTACCCTGTAAATTATTGAAAATATACAGAGTATTTTATATAATAGCCTCAAGTTAATAAGGCAGGCAATTTTATTAAAAGGTTAATTAAGAAAGGTGACTAATTATGGGACTTGTATTTTTATGTTTGTTCGTACTTGCTGAGGTAGCTATTGTGGTGTTAACATTTACTAAATGTAGTGAAATGTCAAAATTCCTCAAAAACCGAGCTTTGGTAACAGCTACAGAATTTATACTTTTAACTCTTATGGTATTACTTCCTACAACATATATGAAGTGGCGATTTGTTTGTGCGTTGGCAGTGTTATTTGTTAGAGCTATGATTGCTGGTGTAAGCTATCTTGTTAAAGGTAAAAAGGAGCAGAATATAGTAAAAAAACCTGCAAGAATTATAAGCAGTGTGCTTGCAGTTGTGCTTATGGCTTTCTCATTAATGCCAGCCTTTATGTTTTCAAACTATAACGGACTAGAGGTAACTGGTGAATATGAAATAAGTGAATGTAATGCAATACTTATTGATAAAAATCGTAATGATACATTTGAAAATGATGGTTCATCTCGAGAGGTGCCTGTACATTTCTATTATCCAAAGACAGAGGGTGAGTTTCCATTTGTGATTTTCTCTCATGGTGCTTTTGGATATTATCAGAGTAACTACTCAACTTATGCAGAGCTTGCTTCTAATGGCTATATTGTTGCTGCACTAGATCACCCTCACCATGCTTTTTTCACAACAGATAGCAATGGTAAGATGATTATAGTTGACAATAATTTTTTTGAAACAGCTATGAATATTGCAAATCCAGATGTGATGAGCGAGAGTGAAACATTTCAGATTTCTCAGCAGTGGCTGAAACTAAGAACTGAGGATGAAAGCTTTGTGCTTGACACTATAAAAGAAGCTAAAGAACGTGGCAGTTTAAGTGAATGCTGGATTACAGATGCTGAAAATGATGTTATAACTGTTCTTTCAATGATTAACACAGACAAAATAGGACTTATGGGTCACTCTATGGGTGGTGCAACTGCTGTGGCTCTTGGTAGAGTAAGAAATGACATAGATGCAGTTATAAACCTAGATGGTTCAATGCTTAGCGAAATAAAGAGTGTTAATAATGGTGAATTTGAATATTTTAACGAGCCATATTCTGTACCTGTACTTGATTTTAGAAAACAGGAAGACTATAATGAAATAGAGCAGTTACTGAATAACGGAATAAGTGTAAATGATAACGGAATAATTGCTGATAATTACGCTTATGGATTTGCGTATGTAAATAATTATATTATGGAAAATGCAGAAAACGGAAAATCCGTTGTGTTCGAAAATGCAGGACATATGGATTTTACAGACCTTCCTATGTTTTCACCGTTCCTTGGTTCAGTGCTTGGTTCAGAAACTGAGGATTGTAAGGAATTTATGTACACAGTAAACAGCGTTGTTCTTAATTGGTTTGATTATTATCTAAAAGGCGAAGGGACGCTTAATATACAAGCGAAATATTAATTTATGCTTACTAAAATCACCAAAACGGATAAAACAAAGCCAGAGGTAGTAGAAATTCATTGTCATATAATTTCTGAAGAAGTAAAAGAGATTGTAGCTTTTGTAAAATCCCGACAGGGTCAGCTTACTGGAATAATTGAAGAAAGACAGTTTGAGATACCTGTTGGGGATATTTTTTACATAGAATCCGTGGATAACAAAACCTTTATTTACACCCAAAGCAAGGTGTATGAAATAAAGCATAAGCTTTATGAGCTTGAAGAAATTCTTAAAGAAAAACGTTTTATCAGAATTTCAAAGTCAACTCTACTCAATCTTATGAAGATAAGCTCTATTAAACCAGCATTAAACGGCAGATCTACTGCAGTGCTTTATTCTGGTGAAGAAATAGTGATTTCAAGAAAATATGTGCCAGAGTTTAAAAAAGCTTTAAAGGGAGATAGTTAAAATGACATTTAAGGAATTTATAATTGATAAGGTACAGCTGTTTTTCTTTTTGGTGACGATGATACTTTTGGCACAGGTAATTTTAGGTACAGCAATAGAGCCAGAACGAGTGCTTCATTATAAGGATTTTACAGGTACCTTTGCAATGGCAGGGCTTTGTGTTTTACCTACGTTTGTTGGATACTCAAAAAAAGAACCAACATTCAAGCAAATGCTTTTAAGAGAGCTTATACAGTTTATACTTGTTGAGTGTATTATGCTGGTACTTGCCATATTTGGGGTAGAAAGCTCACCCGAAAAGCTGTTGAGTGTAGCTATGATATGCGTAGCCACAGCAGTAATTTATATAATGGCTCTTTTAATAATGTGGTATCGCCAGTATATCGAGTCGAAAAGGCTTACCGAGCTTTTAATTAAAATGCAAAGCTTAGAAAGCTTAGAATAAAATAGATTAGTGAGGTTAAATAATATGAGCGAAATTTATAATGTAAGAAGATTTAATAATAACGATGCAGATGAGGTATCTGCTTTAATTATCAAAACACTTAGAATCAGCAACATCAAGGATTATTCAGAGGAGTATATCGAAAACGATGTAAAGATTTTTACACCGGCAGGTGTAATAGAAAGAGCCAGCTGGACACATTTTTATGTTGTTTGTTATGATGATATTATTGTAGGCTGTGGTGCAATTGGTCCATACTGGGGTAAAGAGGACGAGAGCAGCTTGTTTACAATATTTGTACTACCTGAATATCAGGGTAAGGGTGTGGGCAGAAAGATTATAGAAACTCTTGAGCAGGACGAGTTCTTTTTAAGAGCAAAGCGTATAGAGATTCCAGCGTCAATTACTGCGTGTGAGTTTTATAAGAAAATGGGCTATACACATAAAAACGGCATTGATGTTGTTGATGATGAGCAGATGTTCAGATTAGAAAAATTCAGATAAATATATGTATAGTAGTGATGTGAATTAAAGTACATTGCAAAGGATGAGTTTTGTGACAAAAAATGATAGTAAGGATACATTAAGAATTATAATGTTCTTAGCGATTATTTTTGGATTTTATTACACCTTTTGGTTAGTAGCAAGTATTTTGCCAGAGCACGCAGAAAAGATAGCCTTTTCTATTTTGCAATTCCCACTTGTATTTATGGGTACACCAGTACTAGCTGTATTTATAACTAAAAGGCTACTAAGGATAGAACAAAGCTTGGATTTAGGGTGAATGTGTTGAAAAACAGAAAAGCATTTTTCTTTTCGGTTGTAATTCCTGTTCTTTTAGTATTTGTAGGAGCTGTTATTTTCTATCTTATCTTTCCACAGGATTTAGATTTAAATGGTACATATATTTCAGAAAGCTTTGCAGAATTTGGTGCTCCATCAGATATTCAGTTCACAGTACCAATGTTAATCGTAGTGGGAGTAATTTTGTGTGCTGTTTCTTCGGTATTTATTCCTTATTGCTTTGCTGCATTAGGTGAGGATATAGGCTGGCAGGGCTATCTTTTACCATTGCTGTGTAAAAAAATCCCTGTTAAACTAGCTGTGTTATTAACTGGTGTGTTATGGGGTCTAGGTCATGCACCACTTATTTATTCAGGTATGAATTATGGACTGGATTACGCAACAGCTCCTTATGGTGGAATTGCAATGATGATTCTGTTTTGTACAACTATAGGTGTTTGGATGTCATATGTGACACTAAAAACAAATAACTGTATGTATACCTCTATTATACATGGCTCGGTGAATCTTATAGGTGAAATACCTGTGTTTGTGTCTTTATCATCACAAAGCACATTACTTGGCCCAAATCCGTCTGGAGTTATTGGTATGAGTCTGCTATTGATAGGAGCTATAATTCTTATTTTTAAAATGCCAAATCAACAATCTAATATAAAATAAGGATAAAAATATTATTGAATAATCTTAAAAATAGTTTTTATTAGGGATAATCTGGAAAGGAAAATAAAATGTATATTATAAATTATTTTGAAAGCGATATAAAGCAAAAGCTTATAGAAAAAATTGAGGCAATTGACTGGTCAGCTGCAAAATTTCTTGTGGAGCTGTTAAAAGAAAACAGATTTTTTGAAATGCTTGGTGGTGAGGGAGATTTGTACTTTCTTATGGAGGGTGACAATCTGGTGTCATTCCTTACACTAACCCGTCAAGACACCGTAAGAGATGAGAGTATGTACCCTTGGATTGGCTTTGTTTATACTGTGCCAGAGTATCGTGGCAACAGATATTCCGAAAAGCTGATGAACCACGCAGAGAACGAGGCAGTTAAAAAGGGCTTTGATAAGGTTTATGTTGCAACAGACCATATTGGACTTTACGAAAAATACGGATATGAGTACTTGGAAAATCGCATAGGCTATTGGGGTGATGATAACAGAGTGCTTTATAAAGCGTTAAATAACAAGGAGGAAACTATGAATATTAAAACAGATAGATTAATCATTACAGAATTTACAGCAGATATGGCAGAGGCTGTACATCTTAATTCTCTTGATGAGGATAACAGAAAATTTAATCCTGACGAGGTTTTTGAAACTATTGAGGATGCAAAGGGTGTAGTTGAATTTCTTATGAGTGTGTACGAAAACGGTGATGGTCCGTTGGTGTATCCAGTTTTGCTTCTTGATGGTACAAATATAGGCTATGTTCAGGCTGTACCACTTGATGACGGAAAATGGGAGATTGGCTATCATATCGGCAAGGCTTATACAGGCAATGGCTATGCAACAGAGGCTGTCAAAGCCTTTTTACCAGTAATTATGCCAAAGCTTGGTATAACTGAAATGCTAGGTATTTGTGTAACAGAAAATAACGCTTCGGTAAAAGTTTTAGAAAAAGCAGGCTTCAAAAAGGAGTTTGAGGGTATGGGTAGCTATCAGGGAGAAGACAGAGAAATCTGTAAATTCACATATCGTTTATTCTGAAAGTAGAAAAGATTTAATATACATATTACCTAACAAGGAATATCGTATGATAATCTACTTAGTGTAGTGTACTTCATAATAAAACATAGAATAGTATATAAATAGGGCAAACATTAGCAATTACGGTGTTTGCCCTATAATTTTTGAGAAAGAAATAAAATTTGATTTAAAACTGGTTTTAACACCCAAAAAGCTTTAAATTTTAAAAAAATTATGATAAAATCAAAAAAACACCCTGCGTAATGTATTGCTTGTAACGCTGAGTAATGATATATACTGGCGTTGAAAAGGAGGAGAAAAGGCTATGTCTAAATACACAACAGGAGAAATCGCAAAGCTTTGTGGGGTTTCTGTAAGAACAGTACAATATTATGATACTAAAAATCTTTTAGTTCCTAGCGAGCTTACCGAGGGTGGTCGCAGACTGTATAGTGATGACGATCTTAAAATTATGAAGATTATCTGCTTTCTTCGAGAGGCAGGTTTTCCTCTTAAAAGTATAGATGCATTACTCTCAGATGAGAACACAGAAAGCATTATTTCGGTATTGCTTGACCAGCAGGAGCAGATGCTGAAAGAAGAGGTTAAGGAAAGACAGAAACAGCTTTCTATTATTGAAAGCATACGAGCAACATCAAAAGAGCTTGAGCGATTCTCGGTTAAATCTATAGGAGATATAGCACATCTTATGAAAAATAAAGCTGAACTAAAAAAATTAAGAGCCATACTTGTTATTATAGGTACACCAGTAACAATATTCTTCTGGGTAGCTGTTATACTCTGGATTACAAAGGGTATGTGGTGGCTAATGATTATCGATCTGTTGATTCAAGCTACTTATGGCATCTGGGGAACAAATTATTACTATAAAAATGTTGCCTATATTTGCCCAGAATGTCACGAGGTATTCAGACCTGGTATGAAGGAATTTTTCTTTGCATACCATACACCAAAAATGCGTCGTTTAACCTGTAAAAAGTGTAATCATCATGGACTTTGCATTGAGGTTTTTGCAGGTAAAGAGGATTTGAATAATGATTAAGCTGTTTGCTAAAGTTAAAAAGCCTTTATTGTTTGCTGTTTCTCTTTTACCAGTAGCTATCGTTGGTGGCATTTTTACAGGTCGCTATCTTATTGATACACTAGCTCCAGAGGCATTGCAGGAAGTAATAGCACAGGTTGGTGATGTTAATATACTTTCAATTGTCACAATTGTGCAGACTATTACATACGCTTTAGTGTGTGGTTTTTTAGGCTACATCATCACAGAGAAAATCGGACTTATTAAGCCATTTGAATTCAAAAGCAAAGGTATTGTAGTTGGTTTGGTTTTTGGAGCAATACCAGGTATTCTTATTGCTATTGACCATTTTACAACAGGTGCAGTATACCCAGCAATTCAGACTGCAAATATAAGTGGCTTTACTTTTGATGGTGTGATGGCATCAATTCTTTATGGTGGTATTATCGAAGAGGTTATGCTAAGACTTTTCTTCATGGCAATTTTAGCTCTTATTATCTGGAAGCTTTTTTTCAGAAAATATACAGCTGATAATATGCCACAAAAGGTATATATCATTGCAAATGTAGTTGCATCACTTGCATTTGCAGCAGGACACCTGCCAGCAACAATCGGTATTTTTGGTACACTTACACCAGTAATTGTTATCAGATGCTTTGTGCTGAATGGTCTTGGTGGTTATCTTTTTGGCGAAGCCTTCAGAAAGTACGGTATTGGCTATGCTATGATTGCTCACGCAACAGCTCATATTGTTAAGTTTATTATCTTTGCAATATTTATATAATATCGGTGATTATATAATTATAAACATTAGCAGACGGTTGTGCTTGTCACAGCCGTTTTGTTATACTCTTAAAAAGTAACACAGTGCCTTTATATACTGTGTTGCTTTTGTACTGTATATTCGCAACTTATGTATGCAGTAACGCAACTTGTGTATTCAAATATTGAAAAAATTTTTCTAAGTAATATAATAACCATAGTAGCTACAAAACTTATACGGAGGGACAACATTGGAGATAAAGCTTATAGAAAATAAAGCACTCAGCAACACCATAGTGACCATTGAGTGCAAAGAGGCAGACGAAAAAATATTTAAGCTTATCAGTGCTATAAAAAGCTTTGAAAGCAATGAAAAGCGAATTGTAGGGTTTAAGAATAACGAAACATATTGCATTGACCCAAACGATGTTTTGTATTTTGAGTCAGTCGAGCGTAAGACCTTTTGCTATACTCAAAATTCAGTTTACGATACAGAGCTTAAATTATACGAAACACTCAAGGGCTTTGCCAAGGCTGATTTTATGAGGGTGTCAAAATCCTGTGTAATAAATCTTAACAGGATAAAATCAATAAGACCAGATTTTGGTGGTAAAATACTTGCCACATTGCAAAACGGAGAGCGTGTTTATGTGTCAAGACAATATGCGTTAGAGCTGAAAAATAAATTAGGAATCGGAGGAAAAAATAATGAAAGATAAGATGAAAAAATTTATAAAAAGATTACCACAGGAGGTTTCACACATATTTTCAATTATGATGGTAGTATTTTTGGTATCAGCATTAATGAATGGAGTAGAAAATATATCTGTGTATAAAATTGCTCAGCTTTTTGCTATTGCAGTTTTAGGAGGAATGCTGTTACTTATTGCTTTTAGTGATATATTTATTAAAAAGGTTTTGTATATAGTTAGGATTTGTATATTTATTGTACCATTCTTTTTTGTAACACTAATATTTGCTTTAACTTTTTCGTGGTTTAAAAGTTTAAATATTATAACATGGGTTTGGTTTATAGGAATTTTTCTTTTCTGCTTTGCACTTAGTGTTGTAATCTACTTAGTTACGACAAAAATAAAAGGTAAAGAGTACACAGAAAAGCTGATTGAATATCAGAACAAGAATAAAGATGATGTAACTATGTATTAACATCCGTAACACCCCAAAAACTATAAAAGAGCAAATGATGTTTGAATTGTATAATAAGTTTTAAATAAACTATAATGAAGTTTTTACAGGTGTTTTATGAGACGTATATATAATAGTGTAAAGCAAATAGGCTCGTAATTATACCGAACACTGTGTTCTCACAAGACACAGTGTTTTTTTACTTAATATTAACTCTAATAAGTAAGTAGATTACTTTATGGTGCAAATTACTATGTACATTGTGCTGTGTTCTCGCAAGATGACAGGCTTAACGAGAACACAGCACTTTTTATAGATAGTTTTTATTTTAAGATGGAGTATTGATCAATCTAAAAAAATATATAGCCTATAAATATTGCTTTATTAAAATAGAAATTTATAATAAATTTAAAGTAAAAAGCTTGTTATTATATATTTTATAAGAATAGAGGAGTGGATATAATTAAAAAAATAGCCTTGATTTTTGAGTGGTATAAAAAAATTGTAGACTTAACTAAATTACAGCTTTGCAATTTAGTAGCTTTTACAACGAATTTTATTAAATAATAAAAATTGTAATTAAATATGGTTACTTTATATAAAAAGTATTAAATTGTATTAATATAAATGTCTTTAAATTTTGTGTGAAATGTACTTTGTAATGCTAATAATGTTTAAATACTTTTGTAATTTTAACAAATATAGATTGCATATATATATTTGTTAAAGTAAAAACTTGACTTTATCACAAAAAAGCGATAAAATTGTAAGGAAGATTGTGTAAATACGATGTATTAGTGTATTTATTTGCACTAAACATACAAAAATCATTGTGATATTTTAAACTATAAATAATAATGGATTTGTAATTATTTATTATTATAATTCATAAAATAATTTAATTATGAATTATATTTTAGTAACAAATCTTTTTGTGCAATGATTCGGGAGGAATTCGATGACTGATAAGGAGCTACGAAGACTCAGTCGTTCAGAATTGCTTGAAATGCTACTTATTCAAAGCAAAGAAGTGGAGCGATTAAAGGGTGAGCTAAAAGAGGCAAATCGTAAGCTGGAAGATAGAAAAATTATTTTAGAAAAATCAGGCTCAATCGCAGAGGCTGCATTAAAACTAAATGATATTTTTGAAGTAGCACAAAGAGCTGCAGATCAATATCTGGAAAGCGTAAAAGACTTCAGAGAATATTCATCAGAAAGGACTGAATTTGTTTTTGAAGATGAAGAATAAGGGAGCAAAGAATATCTCTAAAAAAGATAAAACTCCTCATATTACTGAAATACCAACAATAGAACAGCTAGAAAACGAATTGCAGCGTGAAAATTATAAAAACGGATATGGCAGAATGCTACGTAGCACACTATATACACTAATTACAGTTGCTGCTGCTGCTGTGCTGGTTGCAACTTTGTTTATGCCTGTATTGCGTATTTATGGTATGTCAATGACACCATCGCTGACTGAGGGTAATATTGTTATTACCTTTAAAACAACAGAATTTGAACAGGGTGATGTTGTTTCGTTCTATTATAATAATAAAATTTTAGTAAAACGAGTTATTGCGTTTCCTGGAGATTGGGTAAATATAGATAAGCAGGGCAATATATATGTAAATGAAAAATTGCTAGACGAACCATATATAAAAGACAAGGCTTTTGGTGAATGTGATATCGAATTGCCTTATCAGGTTCCAGACGAAAAGCTGTTTGTATGTGGAGACCATCGCTCTACTTCAGTAGATAGTCGTAGCACAACAGTAGGTTGTGTTTCAGAGGAGCAATTAGTTGGAAGAATTATGTTTAAAGTATGGCCTTTAAATGAAATTGGAGCTATAAAATAAATAATCATCAAAGAAGAAGGAGGAGGTAACATGAACAAAAGGAATATTCCTATTATTAAGGAATATACTAAGAAACATAAAAAACGCTCAACAAGACAGCGTGTTCTTATGGTAGTTGCCGTATTGGTTGTTTTCTGTACTACATACGCTATGATATTGCCTGCGATTACTATGGAAAACAAAAATAAATGTACTATAGAAGAGCATATACATAAAAGCGACTGTTACGGTACTCAAAAAGTTATGACTTGCCAACAGGAGGTAGGTAAGATACACGCTCATAACGAAAACTGTTACACTGCTACAGGAGAGCTTACCTGTAAAATTGATACAACAGTTGAGCATGCTCATACAGAAACCTGTTATACTTCTAAAATGACAATGGTGTGTGATAAGCCAATGCACCAGCATAATGAAGAATGTACGGCAACAGCACCAAGTGAAGCTGTAACTGTAGTGCCAACAGAAAAAGTTACCCAAACTTCTACAGAATCAACATCTGATATTGCAATTTCCGAAATTTCTAAAGATAGCAATACAGCTGGTGTTAATAGTGCAGATTCAAATAGTGATGCACCAACAAGCGAAGAGGGTCCAAGAGATTTAAAAAATTATCTTTTAGGGCTTGGTCCGGGTCATAGTGTTACTCATAAAGTATATCATGGTGACCAGCTTATAGAGAATCTTGATTTTGCATCTGGTGATGATTATACTTTTGTACTTGAAATAGAGGCTAAAGATGGAATACTTCCTGACACGTATCAATATGTTCTGCCAGCTGAAATTCAGCTTAACGATCCAGTGGTTGATGGTTGGGTAGAACGTGCTGATAGTGTAAATGTAGGAACCTATGAAGCAAAGCAAGGAGATCAGGTTGTAATCACCATGATTTTCAATGAATTTGCGAATAACGTTGATCACTTTTATGGTACATTAAGCTTCAGGATAAAAATTGATAATGGAGCAGAAATCCCTGAAGAGCCTGCTATTAAGAAAACAGGTTTATTCAATGAGAGTACAGGTATGTTTGAGTTTGACATAACAGCGACAATTCCTGCATATAGTGGAAGTGGCTATTTTGAGCAATGGTTTATACACGATTCATCAAAATTGTCTTTTTTACATAAATGGATTCAAAGTTTAGAGAATGCTGAAATTAGTATTGTAACTGACGAACTTGATGAAAATGGAGAAAACATTAGGATTCCTGTTCCTAATATTGCAAATGCGGGAGAAAATGATAAAATAGCATATGTTTGTTCAAGCAAACCATTTGGTGAGAATTGTCTGTTCTTAGTTAATAGATGTAAATGTAGTAGTACGACACTTTGTAATAGTCAGGTTTCTGGAAAGTGTATGAGTATTAAGGACGAATTTGCATATGATAATGATACAAACTTTCCAGATTATCCAGGTTGGTGTGCTTGTTGGAATTCAGTTAAAAATACTACTCTTTCTATCAAATATGAGAATAATAAAAGCATGAAAGATTCATCGGATTTGATAAATGAACATGGTGGTGGCAATTACCAAAACACTGTAACATTATCAAACGCAGATCAAACAGATATTACTGAATCAACTGCAGATGTTACTATACCAAAGATTGTAAATAAATTCAAACCATCATTCTCCTTAGAAAATGGATATGTTGGAAGCTATACTATTGCAGTTAACGAAAACCGAATTGATTTAAGTAAGGTTGTTTTCCAAAAGATTGATCCTACTAAATTTGATTTAACAGACTTAGATTTTTCAAAGATTGATCCTAATGGTGATCAGATACCTGATGGTCTATTTTTACAGGATAAGATGACTAATGCAGCCTACATACCTGGTAGTATGAATATAACTGCAATAAGTGCTGATGAATCAGCTGAACCTGTGAAATTAAAGTATGGAACAGATTACGAAGTGCAATATATACCAAATATACCTGACAATGGGAATTCATCAGTTATATATGAGGGTACACTAAACATTATCATTTTGAATACAAGTGAATATTTTGGTGCATATAAATACAATGTTGATTATAGAGCACAAGCTGTGCATCCAGATATGCTAGCCGTTGAACTAATTGAAACATTGAGTGATGATGGTTCAGCAGGCACTCAAGTGAATAGTAGAAAATTATCTGATATTTTATTATCGATAAGTAATAATGTTACTGCTTCGATTTATCTAGGTCCTAGTTCTTTTGTAAATACATCTGCTAATTTCGCTGAAAACTGGAGATTTAGAAGACTAGCATTAACTGTAGAGAAAGTAGATTTTGAGAATCACGATATACTTCTTCCAAAAGCGAAATATGGTCTTTATACACAAGATGGATACGAGATTTCAACAGCAATAACTAATGAAAATGGTTTACTTGAATTTTCTACAAATGTACGTAAAGGTATACATTTTGATGTAAATCAACCTTATTATGTTAAAGAGCTTGAAGCACCTACGGGTTACAGTATAGATACACTGCCACACTGGTTCTATTTTGCTGATAATCCAACAAATTCATTTGTGACAATAGATGCAAACATTATGTTTTGTGATGTTGATGAGACAGGCAGCAGTGAAAATAATGTTATGACACGCACAAATGAAAAGGGAGTTACACTCCCAGAAACAGGTGGTTGTGGAACAGTTATATATTCAATAGCAGGTAGTGTTTTGATGTTAGGATCTGCTTATGCTTTATATAAGAAGTCTTTAAGATGGAGAGGGGTGCGAAGATAAAGTGTAACAACTTTTCATTTTAAACAGTATATTAACGGAGGTAAAACAATATGAAATTATTCAAAAAAACAGCCAGTGTATTATTGGCAATGAGTATGTTAGCAATGCTTTCAACAACAGCGTTTGCTGACAACACAGAGGGAGATGGAACTGACACATCAGCATCTATTCAGGTAGATGTATCAAAGCACACTTATACAGCATACCAGATTTTCAAAGCAGAAAATCAGGAGAATGAAGACAATGCTTTATTATGTGACCTTACTTGGAATGAGGATGATATTGATGTTCCAAAATTGTTGTCAAAGCTAGGTACAATAGAAGCATTTAAGGTTTTAGAAGTTGAAGGAGCTATTCCAGCAGATCTAACAGCTAACGACGTTGCTAAAATTCTTGAAAAAATGGAAAGTGATTCTGCACAGCTAAGAGCTTTTGCAGCACTTGTAAATCAGTGTGTAAAAATTGGTTCTGGTACAGACATAAAAGAATCTACTTCTATTGATGGAGAAGGACTAGAAGCAGGTTATTACCTAGTTGTTGATACAACTATAACAGCAGATGGCGTAGATACTGCTAAAAACCTTTCTTTACTACAGGCAACAAGAAATACTTCTATGAATATTACCAGCAAAACAGCAATTCCAATGGTAGAGAAGAAAGTAAAAGAAGAGTCTTTCAAAGATACAAATCAGAAAGACGTAACAGGTTATACTTTACCAGAAGGCTATAACGATGTTGCTGATTATGATATTGGTGATGATGTAGACTTTATGTTGATTGGTTCTATGCCTACAACTATAGCAGATTATGCAAAATATAAGTACGTATTCCACGATACTATTTCATCTGGTCTAACATATAATGAGGATTCAATAGTAGTTTATATGGATGATGATAACGATCCTACTGTTAAGTATGAAATTAATCCAGCTTCTTATTCTGTAACTGCAACTAGTTTTACAGAGAAGGATAAAGATAATACTATGACTGTTTCATTTGATGACGTAAAAAGCGTTGTAGATATGAATGGTAAGGCTCTAACTATTGATGCTAATAGTAAAATTATCGTTGAGTATAAAGCAACTCTAAATAACAATGCTAAGATTGGTTTACCAGGTAACCCTAACACAGTTTATCTTCAGTACTCAAACAACCCTAATCTGAATGGCGATGGTACACCAAGCGACGAGACAGGTAACACACCTGAGGATAAGGTAATCGTTTTCACATACGAGCTTGACGTTACTAAGCTAGATGCTGATAATGCAAACAAAAAGCTTGATGGTGCTGAATTCACACTTCAGAAAGAAGCAGACGGCTTATTCTATAATAATACAAACAATGTTGTAACTTGGGTTGAAAATGAAGACGATGCAACTAAGCTAACAACAGTTGATGGTATGTTCTCAGTAAAGGGTATTGATGATGGTACATACTTCCTACACGAGACTAAGGCTCCAATTGGTTATAACCTACTTCAGAGCAAGATAAAGGTTGTAATTACTGCTACTACTGCAAATGGTCAGTCATGGAAAATATTCAGCCCTGAACAGGCACTTACAGCTTTAGCTATCGCGGTTGACGATACTAACGCAAATCTTGGTGAAGCTAATGGTACAGGTGATGTTAATTCAGGTACTGTTAATATGAACGTTTTGAACAACGAAGGTTCTCTACTTCCAGAAACTGGTGGTGTTGGTACAGTTCTAATTTACACAATTGGTGCTATACTAGCTGTTGGTTCTGCAGTACTATTAGTTACTAAAAAACGTATGGGCAAATAATTAAATTAAAATAATATTTGTTTATAAAAAACTGTCTGTAGAAGCGTTTCAACGCTTCTACAGCAGTAAGGAGAACTCTGTAAAATGAAAAAAAATTTATCTACAATTATATTAGTAATTACATTAATTATAGGGCTCTCCTTACTGCTGTATCCGACAATAAGTGATTATTGGAATACATTGCACCAGTCAAAGGCGATAGCTGGATATGTAGAAACAGTAGCAAATATGGGAGAAGAACAATACACTGATTTCCTTAACAAATCAAACGAATATAATAAAAAGCTTGCTTCATCGCCAACACATTGGAGATTATCAGAAAAAGAAAAAGCTGAATATAATAGCTTGCTTGATATTTCTGGTTCTGGAATTATGGGTCACATTGAAATTCCCAAAATAAATTGCTCATTACCAATATATCATGGTAGCGAAGATAATGTTTTGCAAATAGCCATAGGTCACATAGCAGGTTCTTCACTACCTGTTGGTGGTAAAAGCACTCATACAGTATTGTCTGGACATAGGGGCTTACCATCTGCAAAGCTTTTCACAAATCTTGATAAGCTTGAAAAAGGCGATTTATTTATGATTCGTGTACTGGATGAAGTTTTGACCTATGAGGTTGATAATATATTGATAACACTACCAGATGATTTTTCTACTCTTGGTATAAGTAGAGATGAAGATTTGTGTACTCTTGTAACCTGTACGCCTTATGGTGTTAATACACATAGAATTCTTGTTAGAGGACATAGAGTTGAAAATGTTAAACAATCTTCTGGTGCAAGAATTACTGCAGATGCTATGCAAATTGAACCACTGTTAGTTGCATCGTTTGTAGGAGTACCAGTGTTGTTATTAATATTCTCAATGATGATGTTTTCTAACAGAGGTTATAATTCTAAATCGAAAAATTTTAAGAGGAAGTGATATGATATGCTAAGATTTTCTAAAAAAGTAAAGCACGTTTCCATTTTCTTATTAATTATAATATTATTACTTTCATTCCCGTTAACTGCATTTGCCACCGAAACAGTGGGTTCAATAAGTCTTTCATATGCAGTTCAAGGGGCAGATTTTTCACTGTACAAAGTTGGTACAGTAACTCCATATGGTGAATTTGTTATCGCTGATGAGTTGTCTGATTATGAGGTTGATATAGAAAGCGAAAATGTTGCAGTAACACTAGCTTCTTATATTCAAAGCGACAATATCAAGCCATTAGCAACTGCTGTAACTGATGAAAATAGTATTGCTAAATTTAATAATGTTGATGAAGGTATTTATTTAATCACTGGTTCAAGTAAGATTGTCGATAATGTAAAATATACTGCATTACCTGTGTTGGTATCTCTTCCATTTGTTTATGATGAGTCATTAGTTTGGGATTTAGAAGTAAATGGTAAGTACGAAAAAGTTCCATATGATTCATATGTAGAGATTTCAGTATTAAAAATATGGAAAAATGTACCTAGTGAGAATTTACAACCTAAAGAAGTCTCTGTGAGCCTAACAAAGAATGGTGAGGTATATGATACTATAAAACTGAATTCAGATAATAACTGGAAACACAAATGGTCAAAACTTAGTGAGAAAGACCAGTGGGCAGTAATAGAGAACAACGTACCAAACGGTTACGAAGTGAATATTCAAAAAGATAAGAATACATTTGTTGTTACTAACACCTATAAAGAAACCCCAACTCCTCCAACACCTAATACACCTGATCTGCCTCAGACAGGTCAATTATGGTGGCCTGTATATGTACTTGGAGTTGCAGGAATATGCTTTATATTTGTTGGTATAATTCAACGAAGAAAGAATGTATAAAATGAAATCTAAAAAAGGTATAATATTTATTATGATTGGGCTGCTACTTATGGTTGTAGCCCTTTCTTTAGTATTTTATAATTTCTGGGATTCAGCTAGAGCAGAAAAAGTATCTCTTAAAACTGTTACTGAAATAGAAAAGATTATTCCCGATACTCCAGATAATCTAATTTCGCCTGAGGAGTATCCTGATATGCAAATGCCAATTACTAAGATTGATGGTTATGATTATATTGGTATTTTAGAAATTCCAGAATTAAATATAAAGCTTCCTGTAATGAAAGATTGGGACTATTATAAGCTTAATATATCACCTTGCTGTTATTATGGCTCTGCTTATAAGAATAATATGGTAATAGCAGCACATAACTATTATAGCCACTTTGCTGGACTCGGGCAATTATCTGTAGGTAGCGAAATTATTTTTACTGATATATCAGGTAATAAATTCAATTATAATGTAATATGGACAGAAATTATACAACCAGAGCAAATTGACCAGATGATTGAAGAAAAAAGCGATGACCAGTGGGATTTAACATTATTTACCTGCACTATTTCTGGTGCTACCAGATTTACAGTCAGATGTGCAAAATCTAATGACATCAATTAATTTCACAGTAATGCTCACTATTTGACTTTTACCAGTAATAAAATAAATAAGCAGACAGATAATCAAAAAAAACTTTGATTATCTGTCTGCTTTTGTTTAATATGAGAGCGTGTTCTATTCTATAAAAAGCTAGAATTTTTCTATGCTACCAGTAATACTAATATCTAATTAAAATTAGACAAAACCCATTTGCGTGCAGTTATACTTTTAATAACATCAGAAGTAAGCGAAACTATAGTATCACAGAGTCTATCCATTACCTTGTTCAGTGAT
>JAXJJE010000090.1:0-1125 GCA_036298405.1 Acutalibacteraceae bacterium | reverse complement strand
GAGCCAATGTACAACAAAGAGGGCTTCCTAGAGCTTGGCGTATCTCCAGAGCAGGCTCCAGATGTTCCAACTTATGTTACAATCTCATTCGAGAAGGGTATTCCAGTAGCTGTAAATGGCGAGAAAATGGACGGCGTAGAGATTATCAAAACACTTAACAAGGTTGGTGGCGAAAACGGTATTGGTATTACAGATATCGTAGAGAACAGACTTGTTGGTATGAAGGCAAGAGGCGTATACGAAACACCAGGTGGTACAATTCTATACGCTGCACACGCAAAGCTAGAGGAGCTATGCCTAGACAGAGATACTCAGCACTACAAAGAGGTTATCGCTAACCGTTTTGCAGAGCTTGTATACTACGGCCAGTGGTACACACCACTAAGAGAGGCTCTATCAGCATTTGTTGACAGCACACAGGAAACTGTAACAGGTGATGTTAAGCTGAAGCTGTACAAGGGTAACATTATCGACGCCGGTGTAACATCTCCATATTCACTATATGACGAAGAGATTGCTACATTTGACGAGGATGAGGTTTACGACCAGAACGATTCAGCTGGTTTTATCAACCTATTTGGTCTACCAATCGAGGTAAGAGCTAAGAAGGGTTTAATTAAGTAATAACCCCATTATAAAGCCATTTATTAAATAGAGTTTTTATTGTAACGGGACGGGTGAGTTTTGTCGCTCGTCCCATATACTAATTTATGAGGTGAAACAAATGAAGCTTTGGACAGGCAGATTTCAGAAGGAAATAAGCAAAACAACAAACGATTTTAACTCATCTATATCCTTTGACAGCAGAATGTATAAGGAAGATATAACAGGCAGTATTGCACACGCTACAATGCTTGGTGAGTGTGGCATAATCGCTAAGGAGCAGGCAGAGATTATCTGCAATGGCTTGCAGGAGATTTTAACAGATATCGAAAACGGCAAGCTGGCTATTGATATGGAAGCTGAGGATATCCACACATTTATCGAGGGTGAGCTTACAAAAAGACTTGGCGACGCTGGTAAAAGATTGCACACAGCAAGAAGCCGTAATGACCAGGTTGCACTTGATATAAGACTATATCTACGCAATCAGATAGATGAATTAAAATCGCTTGTAACAGAGCT
>JAXJJE010000089.1:0-2049 GCA_036298405.1 Acutalibacteraceae bacterium | reverse complement strand
TAGCAGTACAGCTTGGCACAACTGGCGACCTATACGCAAGCGACTACAGCGAAACTGTTGATAAGTTCAACAAACAGCTACTTGACGATGTTAACAATGCTCTTGAGCAAATTATGAATGATGGTACTCTTGATAAAATTATCAGCAACTATATTGGTGATGACACAAAGGGTACATATCAGTACACCTCACCAGAGGGTACAAAGCGTGACAAGGGTACATTGGTAGTAGCTACAAACGCTTCATTTGAGCCATACGAGTTCAGCCAGAACGGTAAGGTTGTTGGTATTGATATAGATATGGCACAGGCTATTGCTGATATTCTTGGTATGGAGCTAAAAATAGAAGAAATGGAGTTTGATTCTATTATCACTGCTGTTTCTTCTGGTAAGGCTAATATGGGTGTTTCTGGTATGACAGTTACCGAAGACCGTAAAAAGAATATTAACTTTACTATTCCTTACACAACTGCTAAGCAGGTAATTATTGTATGTAATCAGAGCACTGGTGCTATACCTTCAAGCACCGAAAATTCATTTATAGATGAGTTCGTTGAAAAGTTCAACAGTGACTTTATCGAAGAAAACAGATGGCAATACATTGCAAAGGGCTTAACAACAACCCTAAAAATCTCATTATTTGCAGCACTTATTGGTATTGCACTTGGATTTTTAATTGCAGTTGCCAGAGTTTCTTGCGACAAAACTGGTAAGTTTAAGCTTTTAAATATCATTCTAAAGGGATATCTTACTATTATAAGAGGTACACCTGCAATGATTCAGCTGTTGATTATCTATTATGTAATTTTCGCTTCAACTGATATCGACAAGGTATTGGTTGCTGTAATTGCATTTGGTCTTAACTCATCAGCATATATTGCAGAAATTGTACGTTCTGGTATTATGTCAATAGACGAGGGTCAGTTTGAGGCTGGCAGAAGCTTAGGCTTTAGCTACAGTCAAACTATGGTAAACTTTATTTTGCCACAGGCTATTAAAAATGTACTACCTGCACTTGGCAACGAGTTTATTGTGCTTATAAAAGAAACATCAATTTCAGGCTATATTGGTATTATGGATTTAACCCGTGGTGGCGACCTGATAAGAAGCCGTACCTACGATGCATTCCTACCACTTATAGCAGTTGCACTTGTATATCTTGTTATTGTTGTTGTGCTTACTGCTTTGTTAGGTAAGCTGGAAAAGAGGCTGAAAAACGATGGAAAATAAAACAGAGGCTATGATACACGTTGAAAATCTAAAAAAATCCTTTGGTAAAACCGAGGTTTTAAAGGGCATTACAACCGACATTCACAAGGGTGAGGTTCTTGTAATTATAGGCCCTTCTGGCTGTGGTAAATCAACCTTTTTGCGTTGCCTTAACCTGCTTGAGGTTCCAAGCGAAGGCAGTGTATATCTTGACGGTGTTGATATTACCGACAAAAAGGTAGATATTAATAAAGAACGCCAAAAGATTATGATGGTGTTCCAGCATTTTAATCTGTTCCCAAATAAAACAATTCTTGAAAACTTAACAATTGCTCCTATAAAGCTTAAAAAGCTTTCAAAGGAAGAGGCTCAGGATAAGGCTATGAAGCTTTTACAGCGAGTTGGCTTAGAAGAAAAGGCAAACGCCTACCCAAGCCAGCTTTCTGGTGGACAAAAACAGCGTGTGGCAATTTGCCGTGCGTTATGTATGGAGCCAGAGATAATTTTATTTGACGAGCCTACCTCTGCACTTGACCCAGAAATGGTTGGTGAGGTACTAGAGGTTATGAAGGAGCTTGCAAAATCAGGTATGACAATGGTTTGTGTAACTCACGAAATGGGCTTTGCAAAAGAGGTAGCATCAAGAATTATCTTTATCGACGAGGGTGTTATTGCAGAGGATGGCACACCAACCGAGATATTCAACGCACCTAAAAACCAAAGATTAAAAGACTTTTTGTCTAAGATTCTTTAAAAATAGCATAATAATAAAAACAGCAGGCTTGATAAGCTTGCTGTTTTTTATTGTCAAACAGATATACTGTAGTTTGGCAGGGGCTTT
>JAXJJE010000088.1:0-3081 GCA_036298405.1 Acutalibacteraceae bacterium | reverse complement strand
GGATTAATATAGTCAAGGAAGTTTCTATCGCCTACATCTGGGTCTGGCACTGTAAACAGATTGTCGTATAGTCTTACCTCTGCGTCAGCACAGTTATTAGCGTCTACCCAGTGAATAGTAGCCTTTATTCTTCTACCGTCTGGTGTGTTGCCACCTCTTGTTTCTGGGTCGTATTCAGCGTAAACCTCTACTACATTGCCATCTTCGTCCTTTTTACAGCCAGTACATTTTACAACATAAGCAGATTTTAGTCTTACCTCGTTGCCAGGGAATAGTCTGAAGTACTTCTTAGCAGGCTCCTCCATAAAGTCCTCTGCTTCAATGTAGCACTCTCTTGTAAATGTAATCTCACGCTCGCCATCCTCTGGACAGTTAGGGTTATTTTCAACCATAACGGTTTCACTCTTACCCTCTGGATAGTTAGTGATGATAAGCTTTATAGGATTTAAAACAGTCATTACACGCTGTGCAGTTTCGTTTAAATCCTCACGCAAGCAATACTCTAAAAATCCGTAATCTACTATTGAATTTACCTTAGAAACACCGATTCTCTCGCAGAAGTTGCGAATAGATTTAGGTGTGTAGCCTCTTCTTCTTAAGCCACAAAGAGTAGGCATTCTTGGGTCGTCCCAGCCGTTTACATAGCCGTCCTCAACAAGTGTACGAAGCTTTCTTTTGCTCATTACTGTGTTGTTAATGCCAAGTCTAGCAAACTCAATCTGTCTTGGCTTTGAAGGCAATGTAACATTGTTGATAACCCAGTCGTAAAGTGGACGGTGGTCCTCAAACTCAAGTGAGCAAAGTGAGTGAGTAATGCACTCCATAGCGTCCTCTATTGGGTGTGCAAAGTCATACATAGGGTAGATGCACCATTCGTTGCCTGTACGGTGGTGCTTAATACGGTTAATTCTGTAAATTACAGGGTCACGCATATTGAAGTTACCAGATGCAAGGTCAATTTTAGCACGCAATGTCATTCTACCATCTTCAAATTCACCGTTCTTCATTCTCTCGAATAAATCAAGGCTTTCTTCAATTGGTCTGTCACGGTATGGACTTGTAGCAGGTGTTGAAAGGTCGCCACGGTGTGCTCTCATTTCCTCTGCGTTAAGCTCACATACATAAGCTAATCCCTTTTTGATAAGCTCTACAGCACTTTCATACATTTTCTGGAAATATTCAGAAGCATAATAAAATCTGTCATCCCATGTAAAGCCTAGCCAGCTGATGTCCTCTTTAATAGCATCTACATACTCTACATCTTCTTTTGTTGGATTAGTGTCGTCCATTCTTAGGTTACACATACCCTTGTATTTTTCTGCTGTACCAAAGTCTATGCAAATAGCCTTTGCATGACCTATATGAAGGTAACCGTTTGGCTCTGGTGGAAAACGAGTGTGTACTGTTTTACCCTCAAACTGACCACCCTCTGCAATATCTTCGTCTATAAAGTCGTGAATAAAGTTGGCGTTGCTAACTTTTTCTTCGTTTTTAATTTCATCTGCCATTGGTAATTATCTCCTTACTAAAAAAATTATACTCCTAGCTTTTCAAGACCAATATTAAGTCTTCTTAGTGATTCTTCTCTGCCGAGTATATCAAGAATTTCTACAGCACCACCAGGTGTAACCTTTTTACCGGCTGCGGCAATTCTTGCAGGCCACATTACTGTACCATTTTTAACCTCTAGCTCTGTAGCAAGATTAATTAAGCAATCGTGAATACTGTCTTTATTCCATTCTGCCATTGCTGTAAGCTTGTCTGTAACAGCCTTTAGCATAACAGGTGCGTTTTCAAGATTTGTTTTACTCTTTTTGTTTACGAACATTTCTGTGTCATATTCTGGTAATTCGCTAAAGAAATCAATCATCTCTGGAATTTGGTTGAATTTAGTAACACGCTGATGTAAAATCTCTGTTAGCTTGCCCCAGTCAAGCTCTTTTTCTGTTATAGCCTGCTTATAATATGGCATAGCATAGCCTGTGAATTCCTCAGCAGACATTGCACGAATATACTCACCGTTAAACCACTCAAGCTTGCTGTAGTCAAAGATTGAAGGTGATTTGCTGATACCACTGATGTTGAATGCCTTTATAAGCTCATCGTGGTTAAACATTTCCTGATTGTCAGAAGGACACCAGCCAAGCAAAGCTACATAGTTAATAATAGCCTGTGGCAAATAGCCCTCGTTTATTAAATCCTCAAAGCCTGTTGAGCCATGTCTTTTAGAAAGCTTTGCAACGTTGCCTTCTTCGTCCTTACCCATAATCAAAGGTAGGTGAATATATGTTGGAATTTCCCAGCCAAATGCCTCATATAATAGATTATACTTAGGTGTTGAGCTTAAATACTCACAGCCACGCACAACGTGTGTAATATTCATTGTGTGGTCATCTATTACATTAGCAAAATTATAGGTAGGGAAACCGTCTGTTTTAATAAGAATCTGGTCCTGTAGCTCGCTGTTGTCAACGGTAATTTCACCAAATACAGCGTCTGTAAAGGTTGTGCTACCCTCTAAAGGCATTTTTTGTCTTATAACATAAGGTACGCCTTCTGTAAGAAGTCTGTCGATTTCTTCTTGTGGCAGGTCACGGCAATGTCTGTCATAGCCACCACCAGGTGTGCCTTCTTCGTTCAGACTGTCTAAACGCTCTTTAGTACAGAAGCAACGGTAAGCCTTGCCTTGCTCTATCAGCTGTTCAGCGTAAGGCTTGTACATATTTAGTCTTTCACTTTGCACATAAGGGCCATATTCTGCTGGCTTGTCAGGGCCTTCGTCGTGGTTAAGACCAGCAATTTTAAGTGTGTTGTAAATAACATCTACAGCACCCTCTACATATCTTTCTCTGTCTGTATCTTCAATTCTAAGTACAAAATCTCCACCTTGGCTTTTTGCAACAAGGTATTCATATAATGCAGTTCTCAAATTACCTATGTGCATAAAGCCTGTAGGACTTGGTGCAAATCTGGTACGAACAACTTTTTTATCCATTATGCTTCCTCTTTCTTTTTTGTAGTAGAAATTTATTCTTACGCTATATTATACCAAAAAACATACTGATTTTTCAACCCTTTTCT
>JAXJJE010000087.1:0-4165 GCA_036298405.1 Acutalibacteraceae bacterium | reverse complement strand
TCTCTTGAGTATCTAGAGGGTAAGGTTCTACCTGGTATCGCTGCTATTGCAGATAAATAATTTAATAAAATTAACGCAACCAATTATTGCGTAATTTGAGTATAATAGGGGGCGAAATGTTTTTTCGCCCCTTGTTGTTAGATTATTAAAAACACAATCAAAAATTATCAGCCTACAAAACAGTTTATGCAAGGTTGGTTAATAATTATATAGAATTCACAACTGAAAGGAAGTTATTACAATGAACAAGCAACTAAGAAAAGCAGTTATCGCTGGTAACTGGAAAATGAATAAAACACCAGAGGAAGCTAAGGTTCTTCTAAATGAAATCGCTCCACTAGTTAAAGACGCAGATTGCGATGTTATCGCTTGCGTACCATATGTTGACCTATGGGCTGCTTTAGAGGCTACAAAGGACACAAACATTAAAATCGGTGCTGAAAACTGTCACTGGGCAGAGAGTGGTGCTTACACAGGCGAAATCTCTGCAAAAATGCTGGCTGCTATGGGTCTTGAGTATGTTATCATCGGTCACAGCGAGAGAAGACAGTACTTTGGCGAAACAGATGTTACTGTAAACAAGAGAGTAAGAGCTGCTATCAACGAGGGTCTAACAGTTATCCTATGCGTTGGTGAAATGCTAGAGGACAGAGAGCTTGGCATTACAAACGAGCTTGTTGCTCTACAGACAAAGACTGCTCTTGCTGGTGTAACTAAAGATGAGCTAAGCAAGGTTATCATCGCTTACGAGCCAGTTTGGGCTATTGGCACAGGTAAAACTGCTACAGCTGACCAGGCTAACGAGGTTTGTGCTGCTATCCGTGGTGTTATTGCTGATGCTTACGACAAGGACGCTGCTGACGCTATGACAATTCAGTACGGTGGTTCTATGAACGACGCTAACGCTGACGAGCTACTAAGCAAGGAAGATGTAGACGGTGGTCTAATCGGTGGTGCTTCTCTAGTAGCAGAGAAGTTCGCAGCTATTGTAAAGGCAGCAAGCAAATAATTTTTAAAACGGAGTGAATTTAAAATGACTAAAGAGCAAGTAGCTAAAAGAATTTACGAGCTATCACATATTACAGGCGAGTTTTTACTAAGATCTGGTCAGATTTCTAACGAATATTTTGACAAGTATCTTTTCGAGGCTAACCCAGAGGTACTAAACGAAATCGCAAAGATTATGTCAACACTTATCCCAGAGGATACAGAGGTTATCGCTGGTCTTGAGATGGGTGGTATTCCTGTTGTTACAGCAATTTCACTTAACACAGGTATGCAGGCTGCTTTCGTAAGAAAGAAGGCTAAGGAGTACGGTACCTGCAAGCTTGCAGAGGGTGCTGACGTTGAGGGTAAGAGAGTTCTTATCATTGAGGACGTTGTAACAACTGGTGGTGCTATTATCGACGGCGTTAGAGAGCTAAGAAAAAGAGGAGCTATTGTTGACACAGTTCTTTGCGTAATTCAAAGAGCAGACAAGGCTACTGACATTCTTGCAGAAGAGGGCTTAAAGCTTATCCCTGCTTTTACAATGGATTATATTAAGGCTCAAGTTTAAGGAGAAATAGAAATGAAAAAACCTACAATATTAGTTATTATGGACGGCTATGGTATTGCACCTGCTGGTAAAGAAAATGCTGTAGCTTCAGCAAACACTCCAAACCTGGACAAAATTTTTGCTGAAAATCCATATACAACAATCGGTGCTTCAGGTATGTCTGTAGGACTTCCTGACGGACAGATGGGTAACAGCGAAGTAGGCCACACAAATATGGGTGCAGGCAGAATTGTATATCAGGACTTAACAAGAATTACAAAGGCTATTGCAGACGGCGAGTTTGACAAAAACGAGGTTCTTGTAAGTGCTATGGAGAATGTTAAGACAAACAATTCAGCACTTCACGTTATGGGCTTGCTTTCAAACGGTGGTGTACACAGCTTCAACGGTCACCTTTACGCTTTGCTAGAAATGGCTAAGGCTCAGGGTGTAGAAAAGGTATTTGTACACGCATTTATGGACGGTAGAGATGTTCCACCTTCAAGTGGTAAAGACTTTGTTGACGAGTGCGTTGCTAAGATGGAAGAAATCGGCGTTGGTCAGATTGCTACTATCGAGGGTCGTTACTACGCTATGGACAGAGATAACAACTGGGACAGAGTAGAAAAGGCATATGCTGCTATGGTTTACGGCGAGGGTAACAAGGCTTGCTGTGCTACAAAGGCTATGGAAAACTCTTACGCTGACGGTGTAACAGACGAGTTTGTTATTCCTACAGTTATCGACGGTGCAGAGCCAATCAAGGCTAACGATTCAGTTGTATTTATGAACTTCCGTCCTGACAGAGCAAGAGAAATCACAAGAACATTTGTTGATTCTGAATTTACAGGCTTTGAGAGAAAGAACGGCTTAGTTCCTGTTAAGTTTGTTTGTATGACAGAGTACGACGCTACAATGCCAAATGTAGAAATCGCATTCAAGCCACAGTCACTAGACAACACATTTGGTCAGTACCTAGCTTCACAGGGTAAGACACAGCTAAGAATTGCCGAAACAGAGAAGTATGCTCATGTAACATTCTTCTTCAATGGTGGTGTAGAAGCTCCATACGAGGGTGAAGACAGAGTACTTGTTGCTTCTCCAAAGGTTGCTACTTACGATATGCAGCCAGAGATGAGTGCACCAGAGGTTTGCGAAAAGGTTGTTGAGAATATCAAGAGTGGTAAGTACGACGCTATTATTCTTAACTTTGCAAACTGCGATATGGTAGGCCACACAGGCGTATTTGAGGCTGCTGTAAAGGCTGTTGAAACAGTTGATACCTGCGTTGGCAAGGTAGTAGACGCTATCAAAGAGATGAACGGTATTGCCGTTATTACAGCTGACCACGGTAACGCTGACAAAATGCTAGAGGACGATGGTTGTTCTCCATTTACAGCACACACAACAAATCTTGTTCCTTTGTGCGTAGTTGGTTATGACTGCAAGCTAAAGGCAGAGGGTGGCACACTAGCTGACATTGCACCAACAATGCTACAGATGATGAATCTACCACAGCCTGCAGAAATGACAGGTACAAGCCTGATTGTTGAGTAATTTAAAATTATTTCAAGAAATTTAAGCTTATAAAATAACAACAGCCACAGCTAAAGCAATTTGCCTTAGCTGTGGCTGTTTATTTTCACTTAACTATTAAACCATAATTCAATAACAGCTGTATATAATTTTTTATATCATTATAAACATTTCCGTTTGCCAAATCGTATTTCTTCCCCAAATCATTTAGCACCTCATCCATATTATCAAATTTTAATAACGACAATATAATTTCCTCTGCTACCCTATTTACACAAATCGGCACCCTTGAAACATCGTTCTCTTCTATTGGAATCAAAAGCGTTTTCCCATATATTTCTCTCATAATAAAACTATCATTAATCTTCATACTATCCCCTCTTAATTCCGTTTTATTATAATCGCCACATCATCAAATCGATATAGTAATTATCTGGTTGATTCTGTTTTCCGTATTATTTTTCTATGTTTTATACAGTAACCTATCTCATACTTATTATAAGAACTGTTACATCATCAGTCAAGTGCATTAACACATCATTTTATGTATTGTTACTACATATTATAATATAATTAACAACTCATAAGCTTGGTGATAGTAATTGAAGAAAGAAATCAACACAATCTTAGGTGACAGAATAAAAGAGCAACGAAAATTAAAGGGCTACACCCGTGAAGCTTTGGCAGAAAAATTATCTGTAAGCACCAGATTTTTAGCTGATGTTGAAAGTGGACAGGTAGGCGTTTCGATTTCAACATTGAAAAATATTTCTGTTATTCTGGATACCCCTACCGATTATCTGATTGGTATTACAGAGCTTAACACCGAAAACCTGCTCAGACAAAGTGCCATTAATAAAATAGAGAAAATAGATGAAAAATATCTTCAGCAAATCAACACTATTCTTGATTCTATTCTGGATATTACCAATTCATAAAAAATATAGCCACAGCTAAAGCAAATTGCCTTAGCTGTGGCTTTTTGTCTGGATAAAAACAAATTGTAGTTTGTGGGTTAGTTACGCACAAACCAAAACTTAAAAGTTTTGATTAAACTTTTTCAAAAGTTTATGGGGTCGAGGGGTAACACCC